>NZ_BAAGAB020000001.1:0-268968 GCF_047159895.1 Lysobacter xanthus | reverse complement strand
CCTGATCCCGCGCAAGCAGAAGGTCGTCGAGACGCATCGCGAGACCCGCGTCGACGTGAACACCCCGCCGCGCGTCTGATCCGATGCGTCGCAAGCCGGGCCCGCGAGGGCCCGGTTTTTTTTCGCCCGCGCGTCGCCCGCACCGTCGTCGCACCGCGTCGTCCCGCCGGCGTGCACGACGCCGCGGCCATGGCATGGCATCGTCCATCGGCGCGTCGCCCGACGCCGATGACCCTTCCGGAGGCCCCCATGTCGTTCCGCACGTCGTCCATCCGCATGCTCGCCGCGCTTGCCCTTGGAGGCTCCGCCTTCGCCGCGCAGGCCGCCGATGTTTCCCTCGCGCGACTCGACTGCGGCGGTGCGCCCGAGCCGGTCAGCGTCGCCACGTTCTCGGACACGATGGAATTCCCGGACCTCAAGCTGCAGCTCGTCTACAGCTGTTACCTGGTCCGCCACGGCGATCGTTACCTGCTGTGGGACACCGGCAATGCGATGGACGGCTCGCCGCGCGCGCCGAAGGCGTCGATCGTCGACCAGCTCGCGCGCATCGGGGTGAAGCCCGAGCAGGTCGAATACGTCGGCATCAGCCACTACCACGGCGACCACACGGGGCAGCTCCCGGCGTTCGCGAAGTCGACGCTGCTGATCGGCCGCGGCGACTGGATGGCGGTGCAGCCCGCCACCGCGATCGACGGTGCCGACGCCAAGTCCTATGCCGCCCGACGCGCGCCGTTCGCGCCGTGGATCTCCGGCGGCGCGAAGGTGGAGCCGGTCACCGGCGACCGCCGCGACGTCTTCGGCGACGGCAGCGTGCTGATCCTCGACCTGCCGGGCCACACGCCGGGCCACCACGGCCTGCTGGTGAAGCTGGCCAAGGCCGGCAACGTGCTGCTCAGCGGCGACGTCACCCATTTCCATGAGAACTACCGCAGCAACGGCGTGCCGACCTGGAACACGAGCCGCGCCGACTCGCTCGCCTCGCTCGACCGTTTCCGTGCGCTCGCGAAGAACCTCAAGGCGACGGTGATCATCCAGCACGACCCGCGCGACGTGGCGAAGCTGCCGACGTTCCCCGCGTTCGCGAAGTAGGAACGCGCCTGTCGTTCGACGTCCGGTGTCGACGACCTCGTGCATGGGGGCGTCGATGTCGAGTCGTCCGGCGCACTGTCGACCGCAGGCGCCGGCGAGACGCGCCGACACCCGCGCCCGACCGCACTTACGCGCCGCGCCACCACCGTCGTCCGGTGATCCGCCGCCCGCCGCGTCGCTGGGCGAGCACGATCGTCGCGACCACCGACAGCGCCACGCAGGCGAGTTTCAACGCCACCATCGACGCGTTCCCGACCGCGTTGTCGGCGACGTCGAACAGGGTCCAGTAGGCATTGAGCAGCACGTGGAAGGCGATCGGCAGCCACAGGTTCCATCGCCATTCGACCAGCAGCCACGACCACCACAGGCCACCGACGCCGGTGAGCAGCGCGATGCCCAGCGCCTCGGTGGCATCGCCACCCTGGTAGAGGTGCTCGACGCCGAACACGAGTGCCGACAGCAGGGCGGCGGGCAGGAAGCCCCAGTTCGCGTAGCGGTAGAGGAAGCCGAACAGGAAGGCGCGGAACAGCAGTTCCTCGGCGATGCCCGGCAGCAGCGCGGTGCGCACGAGGTCGAGCGCCATGCGGTCGGCGGGCGCGAGGGTGGACGTCGCGGCGATGCCGGCCAGCACGATCGCACTGGAGGCGAACGCGAAGGCGAACGCGCGGCCCGGCGGGGCGGTGAGCGCGAGCGCCGACAGCGCGCGGCGCCGGCCGAGCAGCAGCGCCGCCACCGCAAGCGGCCCGGCGAGGTACAGGCCGTAACCCACGACGGCGAGCGCCAGCATGCGGGGCCAGCCGTGCAGATCGGCGGCCACCGCATTGAAGGGCACGAGGCCGGTCAGGTCGACGGCGAGGAAGGTCGCGATGACCAGGATCGACGTGGCGGTGCGCGACAGGCGCGGGGCGGCGTCGATGGCGAGGGGCGGGGCGATCGGGAGGATGTCCATGCCGACGTTGTCGCCCGGGGCGCTGGTCCGGCGCTCCTCGAAACCCGGCGATCGCTCCTCGAAACCCGTGCGGACGCTGCTTGAAACCCGGAACGGCTTACGAGGCCTGCGGCTCCGGCCCGGCGGGAACGTCGGACGGCGCGGCCCGGTAGGCGCTCGGCGCCTGCCCGGTCGCCTGCTTGAAGGCGCGGTTGAACGAGGCGAGCGAGGCGAACCCCGAGTCGAGCGCGATGGCGAGGATCTTCTCGCCGGAGAACGCCGGGTCGCGCAGGCGGCGCTTCGCCTCGGCCACCCGGTACTCGTTGACGAAGTTGCGGAAGTGCCCGTGCCCGAGGCGATGGTTGATCGCACGGCGCAGCGCGGGCTCCGGCACCCCGACCTGCGCGGCGAACGCGGCGAAGGTCAGGTCGGCGTCGAGCCAGGGCCGCGCCTCGCGCATCACCGCCTGCACGCGGGCCAGCACCGCGGCGTCCGGGTCCGGCACGGCCTCGCGGGCGCGTGCGGCGACGGGCGTTGCGCCCCAGGGGTCGGCCCGCAGCAGCCAGACGCCGAGCCCCGCGGCCAGCACGGCGATCGCGCCGTTCTGGAGCATCAGGAAGCGCTCGGGCTGCCAGCGGTAGCCGTGCAGCAGGTCCATCGCGAAATCGCTGGCGACCAGCGCGAGCAGCGCGAGCGCGAAGACGGGCCGCGCGCGGCGGCGCCGTTCGACGAGGTCGCCGCGCAGGTCGCGCAGCACGTGCCAGCCCGCATGCAACAACAGGCCGCTGCCGAGCGCGATCTGCAGCGCCGAGAGATCCACGCGCGGCGGCGGCGCGAGATAGCCCTTGCTCGCCACCACGAGTCCGAGCCAGGCGAGCGTCGCGGCCACCACCGCCGGCGTGCGCACGCGCGCCTGGAACAGCACGAGGCAGAACAGCCACAGCGCGATCACCGCCATCCGGCTGGCGAACGAGGCGACGTCCCACAGCGGCGACGGCAGGTCTGCCGCATCGAAGGCCGTGTTGACCCCGAGGAAGCCGGCGAGCCCGAGCGCGAACGCCAGGAAAGCGCGCGACACCGGCAGGCGCGGCGCCGACGCGAGCAGCGCGAGCGCGGTGAGCAGCAGCAGGCTCGCGCCCGCGGTGCGCAGCACGACGTCGAGGAGCAGCGGTGCGTTCGGCATCGGTGGCCTGCGGGCGGGACGGTCCGGGCGGGCCGCCCTCACGCACGGTCCGCGTCGCGAACCTTACCGCGTCGCCGCGCGGCGTTCCGCGCCGCCGCGCCGATGACGGGCAACAAGAAGGGCCGGGTCGAGGACGCAGCGCCCTCGAACCCGGCCCTCGCGGTGGCGCCCGACTCAGTTCGGACGCAGGCGCTTCTCGACCTCGGCGGCGGAATTGCCCACCGCCTCGACGGCGCGGCGCAGTTCCTGCTCGCTCACGCCGAACTTCTCGGTCCAGTACCGCACCTCGTGCTCCTCGCCCAGCGCAATCAGCTTGCGGTCCGGGCTGCCACGATCCTGCAGGTTGTCGCTCATGGTCGCTTCTCGCTTGGGGGAACGCCCGAACCTAGCGCCGCCGGCGTGATCCGTCCGTTGACCGGTCGGGCCGGGTGCCCCACCGCTGCGACTGCTCGCGGGGCGCGCGATCCGCGATGATGCGACGGTCCGGGATGAGCCCGGCGGAGACGTGTCGATGGCCCCGTTTGTGATCGCCCTGCTGGTCCTGCTCGTGGTCGTCATCGCCACGCGGACGCGACGCGGCGAGTCGCCCTCCTACGGCGGGGACGGCATCGCCGGCGACTCGGGCAGCTACGACGGCTCCGGCACTTCCGACGGCTGCGACTCCGGCGACGGCGGCGGGGACTGCGGTTCGGACTGAGCCGCATCGCCGCGGGCGTACGGACCCGCGCGCAACGCCTCAGAGCATCAGCACCACGCGCCCCTGGACCTGCCCATGCCGCAGGCGATCGAGCACGGCGTTGACCTCCGCCAGCGGCGCCATGCTCACCTCGGTGCGCACGCGGCCCTCGACGGCGAAGGCCAGCGCCTCGGCGAGGTCCTTGCGCGTGCCGACGATCGAGCCGCGCAGGGTGATGCGCTTGAGCACCACCGGGAAGATCGGGGTGGGAAAGTCGCCCGGCGGCAGTCCGACGAACGCCACCGTGCCGCCGCGCCGCACGCAGTCCACCGCCTGCGCGAACGCGGGCCGGGAGACCGCGGTGACCAGCACGCCGTGCGCGCCGCCATCGGTCGCCGCGATGACGCGTTCGACCGCGTCGGGCCGCGAGCCGTCGACGGTCACGTCCGCGCCGAGCGACGTCGCGAGCGCGAGCTTGTCGTCGGCGATGTCGATCGCGACCACGCGCAGGCCCATCGCCTTCGCGTACTGCACCGCCACGTGCCCGAGGCCGCCGATGCCGGAGATCGCGACCCACTGGCCCGGTCGCGCCTCGGTCTCCTTCAGGCCCTTGTAGCTGGTCACGCCCGCGCAGAGGATCGGCGCGAGCGCCGGCAGGTCGGCGTCGGCGGGCAGCCGGCCGACGAACTTCGCGTTCGCGACCACGTACTCGGCGTAGGTGCCGTTCACGCTGTACCCGGTGTTGTGCTGCGATTCGCACAGCGTTTCCCAGCCGGTCTGGCAGTACTCGCATTCGCCGCAGGCATCGTGCAGCCAGGCGACACCGACCGCATCGCCGGGCTGGAGGTGCCTCACGCCCGGCCCGAGCGCGACGACGTGGCCGACGCCTTCGTGCCCCGGGATCAGCGGCAGCGTCGGCTTGACCGGCCAATCGCCATCGATCGCATGCAGGTCGGTGTGGCAGACACCGGTGGCGACCAGCCGCACCAGCACTTCGCCGTCGCCCGGCGTCGGAATAGGCACGTCCTCGATGCGCAGCGGGGCACCGAAGGCATGGGCTACGGCGGCTTTCATCGTCTTCATGGGGCACCTCCTGACGGTGTGCCCCAGCGTCGCAGGCCGCGTACGAGCCGGCTTGACCCCGATCAATCCATCAACGTCCGCGGCCGTCCGGCGACGGCCCGCGCCTCAATGCGTAGGCTGCAGGCCCGGCCGGTCGGCCGGTGCGCCCAGCACGCCCGCCATCGCGCCGGGATGCTCGCGCAGCAGCCGCGCGAACATCGCGAGCCCGTCGGCGGTGCGTGGCGTGATCGGGCGGACGTCCGCGTCGAAGTGGCAGACGGTGCCGCACAGGCGGCCCGCATCGTCGAACAGCGGTGCGCTGCAGTACGAGCGCACCACGTCGCGCTTGGGATGGCCGTCGACGCGCGCATCGCGCAGCGAGTCGCGGATCTCCACCGCCGCGCCGCTCTCGCGTACGAGCTGGCAGTACGACGCCACGACGGGTAGGTCGTCGCCCCGCGCGCCCTGCGGGTCCTCGCGGTCGTACATCTCGACGTAGCGCAGCCAGTCGCCGTCGAAGCGGAACAGCGCGGTGAAGCGGAAATCGTCCAGCCAGTTCAGCAGCACGATCGCATCGCGCGTATGGCCGTGCTCGAGCATGTAGACGAGCTGCTGCTCGCGGGACGATGCCATCGGTGCGGAAACTCCTGCGGGACGCGCAAGGGTGCCTGCATCGGGGCCGCGGCGGGTTACGTCCGCGTCAAGGCGGGGCTCAGGTCTCCGATTCCGAGCGCACGTGGAGCACCGCCTCGCCCTCGTCGTCCACCTCCAGCATCACCGTGATCGGCCGGCAGCAGACCGCGCAGTCCTCGATGTAGGTCTGCGCGCCGGCGCTGGCGTCGGCCACGAGGCTTGTCGGCTCGCCGCAGTAGGGGCAGTCGACGTCGACGGTGCTGAGCATGGGGCGGTCTCCGGTGGATCGCGGTGGCAGGTCATCGGCTCGCGCGCGACGGCGGAAGGCCGCGCGGCGTTCCCTTGCGGCAGGCGTCCGAGCAGTACTTCACCGCGTCCCAGTCGCGTTCCCACTTCTTGCGCCAGGCGAAGGGGCGCTGGCAGACGGGACAGGTCTTGGTAGGGCGGTGCACGGTCAGCATGACACCGCATTGTGCGCCGCGATCGGCGCGTCATCGATCGCACCGCCGTGACACCCCGAAACGCCACGGGGGCCACCTGCCTCGTCGACGGGCGCGCATTTGCACCGGGCTACACTGGCGACCCGCCTGGAATTTTCCCGATGACCGACACGTCCGGTGACCCGCTGTACCGGCTCTACGGCGAGATGGCGGCGCTCAAGGCCGTGGTCGGCGTGATGCTGCCGCTGGGCCCGCAGCCGCAGGCCCTGCTGGCGGTCATCGAATCGCTCGAGCAGGCGACGCTCGAAACGCTCGGCGCCCTGCCGGTCGGGCATCCGATGCGCGACGGCTTCCAGGGCACGCTCGAGAACTACAAGCTCATCCTCAACAAGTCGCTCGAGGACGCCAGTCGCGCGGCGAACGACGCGCACTGAGCGCGGGTCCTCGATTCGCCACGCGTAAAAACGTCACCGAACCCGCGGCCCCACCGCGCCGGTCGCGGTCGCGCGCCGCCGGCACCGGGTCGGCTCACCAGACCTCGCAGCGATCCGCGCCGGCGCGAACCATCGCATCGCCCGCCTTGCAGGCGAACGCCTCGCGGAACTCGGGCAGGTTCGACAGCGGGCCGTTGACCCGGAACCGCGCAACCGGATGGGGGTCGCCCTGGATCATCGAGCGCTGCGTTTCCGGCCGCGTCTCGTCGCCGCGCCACTGGCCCCAGGCGATGAAGAACTGCTGCTCCGGCGTGAAGCCGTCGATCGTCGGCTCCGGGCCCTTGCCCTCGCGCGACTTGCGGTAGGCGCGCAGCGCGATCTTCGCGCCGGCCAGGTCGCCGATCGATTCGCCGAGCACGAGACGCCCGTTGTGGTGCAGGCCCGGCTCGATCGCGTAGCGCTCGAACTGGTCGACGACGCACTGGCCCTTCGCCTTGAACTGCGTGAGGTCGGCCGGCGTCCACCAGTTGGCGAGCCGGCCCTTCGCATCGAACTGCGCGCCTTGGTCGTCGAAGCCGTGGCTGATCTCGTGGCCGATCACCACGCCGATCGCGCCGTAGTTCACCGCGTCGGTCGCATCCACATCGAACGCGGGCGGCTGCAGGATGCCGGCCGGGAACACGATCTCATTGAGCGAGGGGTTGTAGTAGGCATTGGACGTCGGCGGCGTCATTTCCCAGCGGTCGCGATCCACCGGCTTGCCGGCCTGGTGGCGGTTTTCGGCCACGTTCCAGCGCGTGGTCGACATGCGGCTCGACAGGAATGCGTCGCGGCTCACGTCGACGCCGGCATAGGCCTTCCACTTGGACGGATAGCCGATCTTCGGCCGGAACGTGCCGAGCTTCTCGAGCGCGCGTGCCTTCGTCTCCGGCGCCATCCAGTCGAGTTCGCGGATGGAATCGCCCATCGCCAGCAGGATGTTCGCCACCATGCCTTCCATCCGCGCCTTGGCTTCCGGCGGGAAGTACTTCGCGACGTACGCCTGGCCGAGCGCGTCGCCGAGCTGCTCGTCGACGTCCGCTGCGCAGCGGTTCCAGCGCGGCTTCATCTGCTTGGCGCCGCTCAGGTAACGGCCGTAGAAATCGAAGTTCTCGGCGACGAACGCGGTCGGGAGCGCCTCGGCATTCGCGTGCAGCACCTGCCAGCGCAGGTAGGTACGCCACGTGGCGAGCGGCGTCGTGGCAAGTTCGCGGTCGAGCTGCGCGAGGAACGCCGGCTCGGTGACGTTGACCTCGCCGCGCGCCATGCCGGCGGTATCGAAGTAGCGACCCCAGTCGAGCGACGGCGCCTTCGCCTGCAGCGCCGCGAAGGCCATCGGATGGTCCTGCTGCTTCGGATCGCGCAGCGCGACATTGTCGAGGGCGGCCGCCGCGAGGCGCTTCTCGAAGTCGAACACCGTCTTCGCGGCCGCCTTCGCCTCGGCGGGCTTCGCGCCGGCCAGCGCGAACATCGTCCCCACGTGCGCGAGGTAGCGCGTGCGCGCTTCGGCGAAGCGCTTGTCGGGCTTGAGGTAGTAGTCGCGGTCCGGCATGCCGAGGCGGCCGGGCGACACGTTGGCGACCATGCGGTCGGGTGCGTGCAGCCCCTGCTGCGCGTAGACGAAGAAGGGCGCCATCACGCCGATGTTGTGCAGGCGCCCGAGCTCGGCCTGCAGCGCATCGCGCGTGCGCACCGACTCGACCCCGTCGAGCCACGGCTTCAGCGGCGCGAGGCCCTGTGCATCGATCCGGCCCTCGTCCATGCAGGCCGCGTAGTAATCGCCGGCGAGACGCCCGGGGCCGCTCGCCTTCGTCTTGCCGGCGGCCAGCGCATCCAGCAGGTCGCGCACGTGCGCCTTGTTGGCCTCGCCCGACTGCCATCGGCGGCTCCAGCGGTCCATGTCCGCCGGGATCGGGTTCTCGCGCCGCCAGGTCCCGTTCGCATACGCGAAGAAGTCGGTGCAGGCCTGCGCATTCGGATCGAGGTCGCCGGACAGGATGCCGTGCGGCGTGCCCGCCGTGGCGGTGCCCAGCGCGGTGAGGAGCAGGAGCGGAAGGCGCGAGCGCGACATGGGGCGGCCTGGCGGGACGGAAGGCCCGACTATAGCCCCGCGTCGCGCCGCATCCGATGCCGTGGGTCTGCCGCGCGCGCATCGGAAATCCGTGCGCGTGCAGGCGCAGTCGCGCCGCACGCACCCGGCGCCGCAGGCCTTAGGCGCCGAGCAGCTCCACCTCGAACTTCAGCGTCGCGTTCGGCGGAATCACGCCGCCCGCGCCGCGCGCGCCGTAGCCGAGGTTGGGTGGGATGATCAGCGTCCGCACGCCGCCTTCGCGCATGCCCTGCACGCCTTCGTCCCAGCCCGGGATGACCATCCCCCCGCCCAGCGGGAAGATGAAGGGCTCACCGTGGTCCTTGCTCGAGTCGAACTTCTCGCCCTGCTGGCCGTTCTCGTAGAGCCAGCCGGTGTAGTGGACGACGACGTTGCGGCCGCGCTGGGCTTCCGGGCCGGTGCCGACGACGGTGTCTTCGTATTGCAGGCCGGAGGCGGTGGTGGTGTAGGGCATGGTGGGGTTCCTGTCGGGGACGGTGCACTCGAAGTCTAGCGGTCCGTCCGTGCAGGCCGATCCACGACGCTACCGCCAGTACCTCTGCACGGTCGGGTCTTCTTCCTGCGCGAGCACTTCGGCCTGGATATGACGGATATGCCGTTCAGGCGGATGCTCGAGCATCGCGAGGCGCTGCAGCAGGAACAGATTCCGGACCTCGATCTTGCGGAAGCCGGCGCTGATCGCCTCGATCTCCAGGTCGGTCAGGTCGGGATGCCAGAAATCGACGATCAGGATCGCGCGGCGCGCGCTGCCCTCGTTCCAGACTTCATGTTCGAACGAATCCTCGAAGAGCAGGCTGCGACCTTCCTGCCAGTGCCGCGTCTCGGGTCCCACGCGAATGCGGCAACCCTCCGGAATGCGGATGCCGAGATGGCAGCGCACGCGCAGGTTGTCGATGCTGCAGTGGGCCGCCAGGTGGGACTGCGATGCATGGATCGAGAACAGTGCATCGCCCCATGGATAACCGATGCACACCCGCGGCAGACCCTGGATGAGCTCGCGGGTGCGGGGACACCTCCGGGTGAGCGCTTCGGTATCGACGCCCATATGGCTGAACAGGTAGACGCCCCAGAACTTGTCCATCGACGGCGGGGTGTAGCGCAGCAGGTCGTCATCGCGCAACGCGAGATATTCCTCGCGGATCACGTCGATCGAGCGCTCGAGCACGAGCGCGCCCGGGGCTGTCTCGACAGCGGGAAACGGTTGGTGCGCGAGCCCGGGAAAGCACGGGTAGGTGGGGTATTGCATCGGCCCGTGCGTGGCGGGGGGCACCTCGCCCGCGAAGGCACGCAGCCATACCTTGACCCGGTCCAGCTCCGGCCCGGCGGAAAGGATGTTGTCGTAATACCCGCCGGATTTCATCGCGGCGATGACGGCACTGCAGGCGGCGTTCAAGCCATCGATTCCCCGGCGGTATCGCCACGATCATGGCGACCGGCCGGAGCCCGCGCAATAACTGACGCATCGAGTCGCGCGGTGTGTTTCAACCATTGCCACGCGAGCAGCGCTGCCGCCAGCGCCGCGGCGGCACTCGCGAAGGCCGCGCCCGAGGCGCCCAGATGCGGCACCAGGATCAGGTTGAGCGTGCCGTTGATCACGATGCCGGCGCATACGCTGAACACGGCGACGTGCGGCCGTCCGATGAAGGCGGCCACCGCCGCGGCCGGGCCGAAGACAGCGGCCGCGACCTGGCCGCCGACCAGGATCAGCAAGGGCCGCAACGCCGGCTCGTAGTGGGGGCCGAACAGGCTCAGGAACCACGGTGCGACCAGCCACAGGCCAAGGAAGGCCATGACGGCGACGGAGAGCATCGTCCGCGCCGAGCTGCGCAACATCCGGTGTACGCCCGCACTGTCGCTGCCGGCTGCAAGCTCCTCCAGCAGCCGTGGAATCAGCACCGTCGTGGCCGCGCCGACGGCCACGAGCACCGGCTGAAGGAAGCGCGTCGCCACCGCGTAGATCGCCACTTCCGGTTTCGTGGCGGTCAGCCCCATCAGCATCAGGTCGAGGCGCTCGTTGATCGCGGCCGCCACCATCACCCCGCAGAAGCCGAGTGCCGCCCGACTCCACGGACGCGCTTCGAACACCGGCGTCGCGCTGCGAATGGGCGACGGCAATACCCGCCATGCGTAGGCAGCGGACGCGACGAGCACCACGCCGTTCGCAACCAGATACGCCGCGAGAACCCAGGAGGCGGAAAGGTTCGCCCGCTGGTTCCACCACAGCGCGGCCAGCAGCGCCAACATCAGTACCGAGCGCAACAGGTTGGCCAGCACCTCGGCCGCGAGCACCCGGTTCAAGCCCTGCAGCAGGCCCGTCAGGACCAGCAGGAGCACGCTGGGCAGGAGCAGTAGCGTCGTCGCCTGGTAATAATGCCTTTGCCCCGCTGCCAGCTCGGGCAATCCAAACGCGACGAAACCCCAGGCCGACAACGCCACCAGCGTGGCGAGTAACGCGGTCGTGGCGAGCGCGAAAACGATCAGGCCGTGCGCCTGGGCCACATGGCCCTGTGCCCACTGCGCCGGCAGGAAGCGCACCAGCACGGCGGGCATGCTCATGCTGACCACCGAGCCGGCGAGGGCCACCCAGACCAGGGCGAGTGCAACCCTCGCGAAGTCCTCCGGTGCCATGGTCCGCGCGAGCGCGAGGAACAACAGGAAAGAGAACCCCGTCGAACCCAGTTTGAGTGCCGTGTTCAACCAGGCGCTGCGAGCTTGCGAGCCAATCATGCGGGGTTCCGGCGAGGTAGCGAGATTTGCGCAACGGACCTTCGCTGCGCCCAAGCGTGCAGGGCCGGGAATTGTCGCCCACTTGTACTCGCCTGGCTTCGCTCGGCGGCCGCGACCGTTTTTTGACGCGGTGCGCCATGTTGTAGACTTGCTACTGCTCCGGGCGCGGCGGGGGATGTAGGTTCGCGCCCGGATCGATTTCATGGAAGGCGCGTTCGCGACCTGCCTGCAGGGTCTTGGGGAAACAATTCAGATGCGTGACGTTGAATCTCGGCTCGAGAGTCACGGGAAATCGGCTGGGCGGGCCTCTGCGCTGCGACGGCTGAATCTCCTCGTGTTTCCCTTGGTGCTGGTGCTCTCTTGCGTGCTTCCGGCGAGGGCGGGATCGACTGCGGGCATCACGGCCGAGCGGGTGGAGCCCGACCGGAAATTCGCATTCGTCTACGTCTTGCGAGCCGGCGACCTGATCGACGTATCCGTCTACCGACATCCGGAACTGTCCCGGAAACTCACCTTGCGACCGGATGGCGCAGTGACGGTGCCGCTGCTGGGTGACGTGCAGGCGGCCGGCAAGTCGCCGAGCGAATTGGCCCGTCTGCTGACGCAACGATACGAAGTGCGGATCCGCAATCCGGAAGTCACCGTTGCCGTCGAGAATCCCCCGGAACCCGTGGTGTTCATCCTCGGCGAGGTCGGTGTCACCCGCGCATTGCCGCTCCGCCAGGCGGGCAATGTCGCGCAGGCGCTGGCCCAGGCCGGCGCACTGCCGAAATCCGCGGCGATCTCGCGCATCACCGTGATCCGCCTGAACGAGCAGGGCGAAATGGTGTCGTACGGCCTGCAGCCCCAGGGTCGTGGCCGCACGGCGCAATTCATGGCGCTCAATGCGATGGCGCTGAAGCCCAACGACCTCATCGTCGTTCCCGAGACGTACCGGGGCCAGGTGGTCCGCGTCTTCCAGGACATGGTGACCGTCCTGTCCCCGTACTTCCAGTTGCGGGTCCTCGACCAGCAAGTCGGCTTTGGATTCTGAGCGGCCCATGAGCGTGAACGAAGCAGTGCCGCACGTCCCCGAAGCAGACAGCTTCCAGATCCGCGCCTCGCTGGAAGCGATCGTGCAATCGCTGAGATTGCATCGCTGGCTGGTGCTGGCCTGCATGGTGCTCACGACGTCCCTCGTGATCGCCTACATGGCCATCTGGCCGCCGATCTTCGAAGCGGAAGTGCTGGTCTCGGCGGACGCCGGGGACGATCCGCAGCGGAACGCCTTCTACCAGGGCTGGAACATATTCCGGAAGGACACCCTGATCGACGAGGCGACCCTCATGACGGCACCGCCGGTCCTGAAGGAAGTCATCAAGCGAATGGACCTGCGCTACGACGAGGTCTATCACCCGTTCACCAGCTATGCCGTCCACCTGTGGGGCGAGTCCTGGTTGGGCCGCGCCTATCGTTCGGTGAAGTACACGATCTTTCCGCCCAAGGTCAGTCCGTACACTCTTTCGGCCCAGGAACTCGAGTACGCCAAGGTGCTCAAGGACCTCAAGGAAAGCGTCAGCGTGCAGCAGGTCGGCGAAGCCAGCATCGGTCTGCTGATGGTCAAGGGATCCACGCAGCGCGTGTCCGAGATCGCCAATACGATCGCGCAGGTCTATCTGGAGCAGCGGCGCGCACGCTTCGTGGGCGAGGCCGAGGAGGCGTACCAGAGCCTGCAGCAGGAAACGGACAAGGCCCTCGAGCAGCTGCGCAAGTCGGAGGCCGACATCAAGCAGTTCTATGCCGACAACGGCATGCTCCTGTTGTTCGAAAAGGAGCGCTCCCAGATCGGCCAGTTGCTCGAACTGGACAACCAGGTGACGGACCTGGAAGCCCGCGTCGCCGCGAGCCAGAACGAGATGTCCGTCCTGAACAGGGAGCTGTCGTCCGAAGGCGTGCAGCTCGGGGCGAACCGCGTATACAAGGACAACGCCAACAAGGATCGCCTGGTGCGTCTGGAAATCCAGCTGGCGGATGCCAACCAGCTCTACCAGCCGAACTCGCCCGAAGTCCAGGACATCGAGCAGCAGATCGCCATCGCCAAGGCGGGCATCGCCGGCACGGGCGCGGGCCAGCCGGTGATGCGCAACATGCTGAGCATCAGCGAAGCCTACGAAGTGGTGCGTCGCAAGAAGCTGGAACTGGATGCGAAGCTGCAGGGCGACCTGGCGGCGCTGCGGGTCAAGCGGATGGAATACGCCAAGTTGCAGGCGGTATTGAACAGCCTCCCGCGGCAGACGCAGGTCAATCGCGAGCTCGAGCGACGCCAGCTCAAGTACGAAAGCACCTATCGCAGCCTCAACGAAAAGCTGACGATGGCGGAAGTTTCCATGGCGACCGCGAAGTCCGCGCCGTCTTCGATGCGGGTGATCGACCCGGCCAGCCCGCCCGAGAAACCGCGCTGGCCCAACAGCAAGTTGTTGGTGCTGGTGGGGATGCTGTCCGGCCTTCTGATGGGTGCGGTCGTCGCCTTGCTGCTCGATCTGTTGCTGCCGCGCGTGAACCGTCACCGCTTGCTCGCGCAGACCGGCGACTACCGCCTGTTCGCCGTCGTCGGCAACGACACTGCCTTCCTGTCCCGGATATTCCCGCAACCCGGAAAGGCATACCGATGAGGCCGCAGCACAAGATTCTCGGCGCGATTCGCGCGCGAGCTCGCTCGGTCGTCTCCAGGAGCCGGGAACCTGCGTCGCGCACGTACCGGTTCATGTCGAGGCTGATCGAGCAGGAATTCCCGGCGGGCGAAATGGGTGTCTGCCTGTCGTTCTTCTCCGCCGACCACGACGGTGCCACGACCGACACGCTGCTGATGCTCGCAAACAGCTTGCAGGGCGAACTGGGCAGCCGTGTCCTGATGGTCGATGCGCGTTTCCGCGATCCGGCTGCCGGGCTTACCGGGCGGTTGGGCATGTTGTCCGCGCCCGGCTTCGCCGAAATCATGCGCGGGGGGCTGGACGGCTGGTCCGATTCCATTCGCAAGACGGCGCTGGACCGCGTCGATGTCTTGCCGGCCGGCCTGCTCGGTCCGTCGGATGCGCTCAGCCTCGACCGCGACCGCTGGACGGAATTTCTCGCACGCGCGGCGGGCCGTTACCGCCATGTCCTGATCCAGACGAGTTCGGTGCTGGCGGATACCCGCAGCCTGCTCGCGGTGGCGCAGACCGATGCGGTGTTCCTCGTCGTGCAGGAGAACCTCACGCTGATGAACACCGTCGCCGACATCCGGCATGTCCTGCTGAGCAACGGCGTCGAGGACCTGCGTGTGGTCCTGTCGACGCCCGAGCAGTGAGGCTGCAGTGGCCACGCCCGCACCGTGCCTGAGATGAACATCGGGAAGCGGCCCGCCGCGACCCAGGCGCTGTTGGTGGTGCTGGGTTCGATCTGGGCCGCGGCGATGGCGATCGTGCTGTTCAGTGGGAGCAGCCTGTATGCGTTGACGATGGTCGCGGCCACCGCGTCGCCGCTCGTGCTCTACACGAGCCGGAACCCGCGCCTGTTCTTCCTCGTCGGCACGGTATTCACGGCAGGCCTGGGCCTTTCCATCAATTTCATGCGCGTGACGCACATCGGGGGCGCACCGTCCTACAGCGTGGACCTGATGGATTTTTTCTTGGCGCCCCTCGTGGTGTTCCTGATCAGGGACTTCGCCAAGGGATACCGTCGCGATTTTCGCTTCTCGTCGATTTCCGTCTGGTGGGCCGGGTTGATCGCACTCGGCGTCGTGTCGGTGATTCTCGGTCCCTATCGCCAGTTCGCCGCCTTCGAAGTCGTGCGAATGCTGAAGTGCTGGCTGCTGTTCCTCGTCATCGTCAACGAGTGCGTGCGCGAGAAGCATTTCCACTACGTCGTGGCCGGCCTGGCGGCCGGGGTGGCGCTCAACGTGCTCGTCGCGCTCACGCAGTTCATGCTGAAGCGCGATCTCGGGCTGCAGGCTCTGGGGGAGCCCTCACCGGAAGCGACCCTGGGCGCCAATTACGGCGTTTACCTGGGCGCCGGAACCTACCGCGTCGGTGCGCTCATGGGGCACCCGAACCTGTTCGCGGCCTATCTTGCATTGGTGCTGCCGATCTTCATCGGCCTGCTCTTCACCGGCTACAAGGGCGCGAACAAGGTTCTTCTCTCGCTCGTTTCGCTCGGCGGCGCGGCGGCGCTGGTCCTGACTCTTTCGCGTTCGGGGTGGGCGGGCTTCGCCCTCGCCATGCTGCTGTTGATCGTCGTCGTGTTCATCCACCCGGCACTGCGCACCCGGTTCGCGGCGCTGAAGCTGGCCATGGTCTCGGGGATCGGCGTGTGCGCGCTGGCGGCGGCCGGCCCGATCATCCGACGCATCACCTCCAGCGATCCCGGTGCACTCGACTTTCGCGCCGAGTGGGTCCATATCGCGTGGACGATGGTCCAGGACAAGCCGATCCTCGGCTTCGGGCTGAATACCTTTTCGTACCATATCGTCGGCTACACGAAGGACAGCGTCAGCACGCTCATCGATCGATTTGGTGACGTTTGGCCGGTGGTACACAATATCTACATGCTGACCTGGGCGGAGCAGGGCAGCGTCGGGCTGCTGCTGTTCCTCGCGCTCCACGTGAACCTGATGTGGATCGCGTTCCAGAACTCGCGGCGAATGCTCAGCGACAAGGTCTTCATGACGAGCATCGGCGCTGCGTGCGGGGTCGCGGCGATCATGCTGGATGGTTTCGCCAGTTTTTTCACGCGTGTCCCGGCGTCCGGCCGAGTGTTTTGGATCGTGGTCGGCCTCATCGTGGCCGCGAAGTACTGGAACGAACGCACCTTCGCGGCATTGGGAAAGTCGGGTGCGCCGCGACCCGCGCCAGCGCCTGCGAAAGCCGCCGACCGAAAGGTCGGCCCATCCGCTAGCGCGGCATTGCCGGGGCCGGTCGGCCCCAACTAAGGGAGGCAGAGATGCAAGTTGTAATTCTTGCCGGTGGCAAGGGAACGCGCGCCTATCCGTTCACCGAGTACCTGCCCAAGCCGATGATGCCGGTGGGTGGCAAGCCGATCCTTGTCCAGATCATGCAGTTGTTCGCGGCGCAGGGGCATCGGGAGTTCGTGATCTCGGTCGGGCATCGCAAGGAAGTGATCCTCGATTACTTCTCGCACAAGTCCTACGACCTCGACATCACGATCGTCGACACGGGCGAGGAGACCGACACCGCGGGGCGCATCCATCGCTGCCGCCACCTGCTCGGCAACCAGTTCATGGCGACCTATGGCGACGGTCTGTCCGACGTACCCATCAACAAACTGATCGATTTCCACAACGGGCACGACGGACTGGTGACCTTGACCAGCGTCCCGCTGCCCTCGCAATACGGCACGGTCGAGTTCGACGAGAACAACCGCGTCACCGGTTTCAGGGAAAAGCCGCGGCTGATGAGCCACTGGATCAATGCGGGCTTCTTCGTAATGGACAGCAAGGTCTTCCAGCACTGGGACGGCAGCAACCTGGAGCGCGAGGTCTTCCCGGTCCTGCAGGACCGCGGGCTGCTGTACACGTACCGGCACGACGGATTCTTCAAGTCGATGGATACCTACAAGGACCAGCAGGAGATGGAGGAGATGCTCGCCCGTGGCGACATCGCCCAGGGTCCTGTCCACGTCCAGACCAGTGATCGATTCAAGTACGTCGAAGCCGGCGCGATCCCCGCATAACGCCGCTGTCCAGAGACGCGCGGCAGGTGTCGCACCACTTTATTGCATCTAATGCAACGGGCGAGAACAGTGATGAACAACAGCAGCTTCTGGCAGAACAGGAATGTCTTCGTAACGGGCTCCAATGGCTTCTTGGGCAGCTGGATGATTTCCGAGCTCAATCGCCGCGGTGCCAATGTCGTCGGCCTCGTCCGTGATGTGTCCGCGACCGGCAAGGGCGGGCTGATCGAAAAGTCGGCGCCCGCGTCCGTGGTCTTCGGCAAGCTCGAGGACTACGAGGTGCTGTTGCGCGCGATCAACGAGTACGAGGTCGATACGGTGCTGCACCTGGGCGCCCAGCCGATCGTCGGCATCGCCAACCGCAACCCGCTGTCGACCTTCGAGGCCAATATCCGGGGCACGTGGAATCTCCTGGAAGCCTGCCGGCAGGTGTCCACCGTCAAGCGCGTGGTCGTTGCCTCCAGCGACAAGGCGTATGGCGAGCAGCCGACCCTGCCGTACGACGAGTCGATGCCGCTGCAGGGCATGCATCCCTACGACGTCTCCAAGAGCTGCACGGACCTGATTTCGCAGACGTACCACAATACGTACGGCACGCCGGTGTGCGTCACCCGTTGCGGCAACTTCTTCGGCGGCGGCGACCTCAACTTCAGCCGCATCGTGCCGAGCCTCATCCGCTCCGCCCTGGACGGGGAACGGCCGGTCATCCGCAGCGACGGTTCGATGATCCGTGACTATGTCTACGTCCGCGACGTCGCGCAGTTCTACCTGCACCTGGCCGAGGCGATGGAGGACGACAGCCTGCACGGGCACGCCTTCAATTACAGCACCGAGAGCCAGCTGAGCGTCCTCGACATCACGCGCATGGTCCTTCGCCTGATGGATCGCGCCGATCTCGAGCCCGTCATCCTCAACGAGGTCCGTGGCGAGATCCCGCACCAGTACCTGAGCGCCACCAAGGCCCGCGAGATGCTGGGCTGGACGCCGCGCTTCTCCATCGAGGACGGCCTGAGGGAAACCATCGACTGGTACCGGGCCTACTTCGCCAACGCCCTGGCGGCCTGACAGCCATGAGCGAGCATGCGTCCGCGGTGCGACCGCGAATCTCGGTCGTGATACCGAGTTACAACCGCATCGACTCGCTCTCCGATACGTTGAACGGGCTGGCGGCCCAGACCCTCCCCGCGACGTGCTTCGACGTGGTGGTGGTCGACAATGCGTCCACCGATGGCACGCTGGAGCGGGTTCAGGCCATGGCACCCGACATGCCCTACACGCTGCGCGTGCATCGCATACCCGGGGAGAACCGCGGGCCGGCGCCTGCGCGGAATTTCGGCGTCGGGCTGGCGCTGGGCGAGATCATCGCGTTCACCGACAGCGATTGCCGCCCGGATCCGCATTGGCTGGAGGCGGGCTTGGCCGCGTTCGACGACCCGGCAGTCGCGTTTGCAACCGGCGTCGTCGACTTCAAGCCCGAGCAGAGGGATCAACTGGGTTTCTTCGCGCGGCACACCGTGGTCTCCAGTTTCGAGCACCCGACGTATCCCACGGCGAACGCGTTCTACCGGAAGAGCGTGTTCGAGCAGTTCGGGGGCTTCGATGAGCTGCTGTCGTTCCCGAGCATCCTCGGGATCGCCATGGAAGCCGCGGATACCGATCTTGCCTGGCGCATCAAGGAAGCCGGTCACCGCAACGCGTTCGTCGCGTCCGCGATCGTGCACCACGAGGTGCAGACGGTTTCGCCCAAGAACTGGTTATTGGAGCCATTGCGGCTGTTCCTCGTTCCGGCATTGGTGAAACTGCATCCGGGGCTGCGCGGGAGCCTGTTGGCCCATGGCCTGTTCTTCTACCGCGGCAGCATCGGGTACTACATCGCCTTGCTCGCCGCCATCGCCATCGCCATCCTGCGGCCGTCCCTGCTGCTCGCGCTGCCCATCCTGCTGCTGGCGCTCGCCGCGGTGAAGGCGCGTTCGCTGCGGCCGGACGTCGTAGTCATCCGTGCGGGGCAGATCGTGTTGAACACAATGCGGATCTATGTGATGTCATTTGCGCTGATCGGCGGAAGCCTGCGTTCACGGGCGCTCGTGCTGTGAAGCGCCGGAGAGCCTGGGGCGTCGCTGCGTGCCTGATCGTGCTGGCTGGACTTGCCTTGGCGGTAGTGGCCAACCACGCAGCGCGCGGGAAGCTGGCCGCTGTCGTGGCGAACGAGGGCTTCGAATCGGTCCGCGGGACGATGCCGGAAGCCTGGGTCCTCGACGACGCGGTGAGCGGCAAGGGCTCGGTGAGCGTGTTCGATGCCTGGCCGGGTGCGAACGGTCGCGTGCTGGTGCTCACGCCGAATGCGAAGAACGGCGGCCAGCAACCGCTGGGTGTCGGGCAGATGCTGGACGCAAGCACGCTGCGCAACCGCACGGTGACCGTCGAAATGGTGGCCGCTGCCACGCAGGGCGCTACCGCGGTCGTGGGCGTGCATGCGATCGGCGACGGTGGGGATGTCGGCTTCCTCCAACTCACCCAGGGCAATTCCAGTGGCGTCCTCAAGCGACAGGTGGCGACTCTCAAGGTCAAGCAGGGCGCGCGGAACCTGATCGTCTATGCGGTGGCTACGGGCACCGACGGCAAGGCGGTGTTCGACTCGGTCCAGGTCAGCGCAGCACCACGCAATGCCGGGGCGTCGGCGCCCGCGCGACCTGCGGCGACGCCCGGCGATGCGACCGCAGATGCGGAAATCTCGATCGACACGCGCCGCAGCCTGCGCCAGGTGCCACCGACCCTCTTCGGCACCAACGCCGAATGGATCTTCGACGGTCAGGGCCTGTGGTCCGCCCGCGACGGCAAGCTCGACGCTGACGCGGTCGCGCTGACCCGACAGTTGTCGCCCACCCTGATCCGTTTTCCCGGGGGCGTGTTCTCCGATACCTACCACTGGCGCAATGGCATCGGGCCCCAGGCCCAGCGCCCCGTGACGGCGCATTACCCCGGCGGGCCCCAATCGCGCCACAGCTTCGGCATCCCCGAACTCGTGGAGTTGTCCAATGCCGTCGGCGCGCAATTGCTGCTGACGGTCAACGCCGGGACGGGCACGCCGACCGAGGCGGCCGACTGGGTGGCCTACATGAAGCGCTCCGGAAGTGCGCCCGTGCGCTACTGGGAAGTGGGCAACGAGCTCTACATGAAGGACGACCTGTCCGGCGCATCCATGACCGCGGACGAATACGCGCGCCGATTCGCGCTCTTCGCGGGTGCGATGCGCAAGGTCGACCCCACGATCAAGATCGGCGCGATCGGCGGCCTCAATTACGGAAGCTACAGCTTCATCGACGATCCGGAATGGACCCGCAGGGTCCTGTCACGGAATGCAGGGCAGATCGATTTCCTGGCCGTCCACAATGCGTATGCGCCCGTCGTCATGGCCCCGACGGCATCGAGCGCTCCGCGTGATGTCTACCTGGCGATGATGGCGGCGCCGGTCCGGATCGAAGCGAATCTCCGTGACGTCTCCGCCTTGCTGGCGGAGAACGAAACCAAGGGCCGGCCCATCGCCATCGCGGTCACCGAGTGGGGGCCGTTCTTCCACGTGCTCCCCTCGAGCCCGTGGGTCGACCACGTCAAGACCATGGGGTCGGCATTGTTCGTCGCCTCGACCATGAATGCGTTTCTGCGCACGCCGCGTGTCGAGATCGCGAATTTCTTCAAGCTGACCGAGACCGGTTTCATGGGGTGGCTGGGCCGACGCGGCGGCAAGCCGATGGCCACCGCGCCGGCGATGGCGTTCGAGCTTTACCGGCACAAGCTGGGCACCAACCTCGTCCACGTGGACAGCAGTATCGGCCCGACCTTCGATGCCGACGCGGCAGGCGTGGTCGCCGCCGCCTCCAACGTACCCATGCTGGATGCGGTCGCGACGTTCGATGACGGCAAGCTCGTCCTGATCGTGGTGAATCGCAGTGATACCCGCGCGGTCCACGCCACCCTGAAGCTGACGGGTGCGGCGCGTTATGGCCCCGGAACTGTGGAAGGCATCCAGGCCGACAGTTTCGATTCGAACACCGGCACCACGCTTCCGAAGATACCGGGCATCGACTGGGCGCCCCAGGCGAGCCTGGGACGGTTCGCACTCGGGGCGAAGAGCGAGATCAGGCAGTTCAAGGCGGCGCTCCCCGCTCCGCGCGCGGGAACCGACGGCACCACCCGTGTCGGATTCGATTTCCAGCCGCTCAGCATCACCAGCATCACGTTCGAGCCCGCCGCGCGTGGCGATGACTAGCGTCGGCAACCCCGGGAGCGACGTCGCCCAGGATCCGGTCGCGGAAGCACGGCCCACGGTCGCTCGCAGCCAGGCCTATCTCCTGCTGGCGCAGGTGGCGCGGGTCGTGCTGTTCCTGCTCGTCACCCGTCAACTCGGCAGGGACATGGAGGCCGCCGACTTCGGATTCTTCGCGCTGGTATCGACGATGTTCGCGCTCGCGCTGCAGGTGATGGACATGGGCTCCACGGCGGTGGCGACCCGACAGATCGGCCAGCAGCCCGCGATCGAGCGCGAGTTGCTGGAGGCCCTGCTGGGCTGGCGCCTGCTGCTCGGCACGGTGATGGCGGTCGGCTGCCTGCTGCTCGCGTTGTTCGGGCCCGTACGGGGTCCGGAAGAACGCGCCGTCTTGGCCGTCGCCGGGATCGGTGTGTTCCTGCTCCACCAGAGCAGCTATTTCGTCGTATTCCAGCTTCGCCAGCAATTCGGTCGGGCCCTGCTGTTGGGCTTGGGCTCACAGATCGGGTTCCTGCTGGCGAGCCTGGTGCTGTTGCGAATGCACGTGGTCGCCGTCGTCGTCGCGTTGCTGGTCGTCGTTCGCGAAACCGTGCAGGTATTGGGCAGTCGGCTGATCGCGATCCGCCTGCTCGG
Organism: Lysobacter xanthus; assembly: GCF_047159895.1. Taxonomy (NCBI): domain Bacteria; kingdom Pseudomonadati; phylum Pseudomonadota; class Gammaproteobacteria; order Lysobacterales; family Lysobacteraceae; genus Lysobacter; species Lysobacter xanthus. Next base: position 247,044 of record NZ_BAAGAB020000001.1, on the reverse strand, counting down.
ATACCCGCTTCGGCCCCGGCTTCGTTCGCCCGCATTGCGGCCCCTGCTGGCCGTTGCGTGGCCCTTCGGGCTCTGCGCGGTGATCTACAAGCTCGCCTTCCACGGCGGCACGTTTTTCGTCTGGATGCTCGAAACCCCCGACGTGCTGGGCACGCTTGGTGCGACGCTGCGCCTGTTCAGCCCGGTGATCGACGCCGCGTGGCTTTTCGTCACCCCCTTGATCGTGGGGATGAGCGTGGCGGCACGCACCGACACCGACGTATTCCGCAACCAGTTGTCGGCCTACCTGTGCCTGCTGCTGGGCGTGGCCGGGTTGCTCGCGGTCTGTGGCTCCATGCTCGCTCCGACGCTGCTGCGGATGGTCTACGGCGACCGTTATGTGCTCGGCGAACTGTCTTCGGTCGCGACCTTCCAGTGGTGCAGCGCGGCGACCGCGCTGTCGCTGGTCACGCCGGCGGCCGCCATTGCGATGCTCGCGCAACATCGCGAGAAAGAGCTCCTGTGGATCAGCGCAGCCGGCCTGGGCCTGAACATGCTGGTATGCGCGTGGGCCATTCCCCGGCATGGTGCCGCCGGCGCCGCGATGGCGACCTTCGCCACCGAAGCCTTCATCGTGTTCGGTTTGCTCGGGCGACTCTATATTTCCGGTGACTGGCGACCATCGCCGTGGCTCGTCGCCCATTTGCTGCCGGCGGCCCTGGTGGCCTCGGCGCTGCTGGCGCTCGCACCGCATCCCCAGCTGCGCCTGCCCGTTGCAGCGCTGATGGGATTGGTGTCCGTGCTCGCCATGTGGCAGTTGCCGGCGCAGAAGAAAGGCCGACGGGGCATCGACCCGGCGGCGATGACCCTGGTGGAGAATCCGCCGCGAGAAGGGCAGCGACCATGAGCGTACGCCCCACCATTGCCGGCAGTGCGTCCGAAATCGTGCGTGGCGACGGCAGCACCGTCCACACCCGCGACGGCCGCGCGCTGACGGACCTGGCCTGCGGTTTCGGCTCGGTTTTCCTCGGGCATGCCCATCCCGACGTTGTGGCGCCGGTGCAGCACCAGCTCGGGCAGATCTGGAGTGGCGGCAGTTATCCCACCGCGATCCAGGAGGAAGCCAAACACCTGATTGCCGACCTGCTGCCGACGGGCTTCCGACCCTGCGGCCTCTACTCCACCGGAATGGAGTCGGTGGAGTTCGCGCTGCGCATCGCCGCGAGCCATACCGGGCGGAACGACTTCGTGGGTTTCGCGTGCAGCATGCACGGCAAGTCGACGCTCACCGCGGGCCTGTGCTGGGAGAATGCGTCGATCGGGAGCCATCGTGCGCACACATTGCCCTTCGTCGACACCGTCCCGGAGGCCGACATCCTCGATCGCCTGGCGACGCTGCTCGCGACCGGCACGATCGCCGCGGTGCTGGTGGAACCGATCCAGGGATCCAACGGATGCCTGCACGCCAGTCCGTCGTTTTATCAGCAGCTCATCGAACTCTGCCGCCGCTATGGTGCGCTGTCGATCTTCGACGAAATCCTGACCGGCCTGTACCGCACCGGCCCGCGGTTCCGAGCGGAAATGCTGCAGGCTCCGCCCGACCTGCTGGTTTTCGCCAAGTCCATCGGCAACGGGTTCCCCGTATCGAGCGTGGCCGCCCTCGACCACGTTCCGCTGCTGCCGGGGGCTTTGCCGGGCAGCACGTTCGCAAGCAACTCGCTGGCGGCGGCGGCGGTCGTGGCGACCCTTCGGGTCATGGAGCGCCTGCCCATGCAGCAACTCGTCGCCGATGTCGGAGCGACGGTGGAGCAGGCATTGCGTCCCTGTCAGGTGGCCGGCATCCGTGTGCGTGGCGGCGGCGCATTGTGGGCCCTGGAACTTGGCCCCCACGTCGAAATGGGCCCGCTCCTGCAGGAGATCCACCAGTACGTCCTGGTTACGGCGCAACGGCGTTTCATTCGCGTGCTGCCGGCTGCGAACATCGACGCGCGCTTGTTGCGAACGGCGTGCGAATACATCGCCGACGCCTGCATTCGCGCGCATTCGGGAGGGAAGTGAGCATGGCGCGCAAGCTCTATATCTTCGGCGCGCAGAACTTCGCGGAGATGTGCCACTACTTCTTCACGGAGGACAGCGAGTACGAGGTGGCCGGCTTTACGGTCGACGCGGAGTACCTCGTCGAAACCACTTTCTGCGGCCTTCCCGTCATCGCCTACGAAGAACTGCGAAAAACCGTCTCGCCGCAGGATGCGGACATTTTCGTGGCCATCGGCGTCGCCCGGATCAACACCGCGAGGGCCGAGCGCGTGGCGCGCGTGCAGGCCGACGGATACACATTGGCCAGCTTCCTCAGCACGCGTGCGCATGTGCACCGGGACCTGGTGATACGCCCGAACACCATGGTGATGGACCACGTGATGATCCACCCGGGCGTCAGCATCGGCGCCAACACGGTGCTGTGGAGCAATTGCGGTATCGCGCTCAAGGTGCGCATCGGCAACCATGCGTGGATCACCAGCGCGGTGATCGGCGACTCCTCGACGATCGGTGATTTCAGCTTCATCGGGCTCAACGCGACCATCGCGCCGTTCGTCAACATCGGCAGCCACAATCTCATCGGCACGGGTGCGGTCGTCACCCGCGATACGAAGGACTACCAGGTCCTTCGCGGGCCGCGGAGCCGGCCGTCCTCGGTCTCCAGCCTGCGCGCGCGAAACATCTCGCTCATTCGCTAGCGGCGTGCCGTTCGCGCGCGAGCTGTACCAACGGAATGGGCGCCATGCCCGTCGTCAACCGCGCCGTGATGGCGGCGAACTCCCGGCGCACGTCCAGCGCATCGACGGCAAGACTCGCCGGCTGGAGCGGGTCGGACAGCCGCCGCAACGGTGGCCGCCATCCCCCGTAGAAACTCCGAATGCCTTGCTGCGACAAGGCTGGAAGGATCTCGACCATATGGCCTTCGTCGAAGAAGAACACCGGGCGCCCGGCGATCACCCGGTGAATGATCGAGAAGGAAAAATAGTTCCAGAAGAACGCGTATTCCGCGGCCATCAACGTCGCCATGTAGCGCGAATACGATTCTTCGCCGCGCAGGATGACGTCCGCGCCCTCGGCCAGTTTGGGCCGCAGTTGCGCGGCCAGTTCCGGCGTCGCGACCAGGACGGCCTGTCGCCCCGAAGCCGCCACCTCGGACAGGCGTGCCGCTAGGTGTTCGATGAACGCGCTGCCGTGGCGCCGGGTCTGGATGAGGCAATCCACGCGCGAGAGGGTGAATACCCACAGCGGTTTGCCGGGCGCGAGCGCCGCCTGCGACTGCGACGCCCGCGCCAGGTCGGGATTGAAGTAGTTCAACTGCAGGGTCCGACCACCCGCTGCCGGCTCCTCGATGGGTGCCGGATACACGTGGCAGGCGCCTCGAAGGGCGCGGCGCATCAGGTAGATGCGCAGCGACAGTGCCTTCGACATCAAGGCGATGGACGCCCGCCTGAGGCCGCGCCCCATGCCCGGCTGGCTGGCCAGCACCACGGAAAAATCCAGGCTCCAGGGGCTTCGGATCATGCCGATGAAGGGGTCGCTGGTCAGCACCGGCGTTCCGCGCGCTCGCAGGAACCGCAACAGCTGCAGGGCGTGCAACAGCGAGAAGCGGCGACCGATCGCGAGCAGGTAGCCCGAAAAAAGGAGGACGGCATCGGGCTCGGTCTCACGCACCGACGCCTGTATCTCGTTCAGGGATTCGTAGCGCCGGATGTCGAAAGCACCGGCGGCCAGGCCGGGTTCCTGCATGCCGACCGGCAACATCAGCACCGGCGCGGTCGCCAAGGGCGTACGCTCCAGGAAGTTCATGGCGTTGCCCAGCTCGCCATAGTCGCGCGACACGATCACCAGGAGTTTCATGGGCGATCCAGGACGCGTGCGTAGAGGCGTTCCAGGGCGTCCACGTGGGCGTCCCAGGTGAACATCCTCGCCGTGGCCAGGTTCTGCCGTCCCGCCTCCGCGCAACGCACGGGATCCTTCCACAACGCGCCCACTGCGCGGGTCGCCGCGTCGGCGTCGTCCGCGACGATCTTTTCGCCGGCGAAAGGCAACGGCGAGGTCGATACCACGGCGCAGCCCGACGCCATGGCCTCCGCCACAATCAAGCCGAAGGTCTCCGCCTTGGTCGGAAAAAGGAAAATGCGGGCAGCGGACAGCACCTCCGCGAGGTGTTGCCGATCCCTGAAGCGTTCGATCGCGACGTTGGGCGGGCAGCGGGCCGCGACGTCGTCATAGCGCTCGCCCCAGCCGATGATCCGGAACGGGACATCGGGCATGTTCGCCGCCACCTGCAGCACGACGTCGATCCCCTTGCGAACATCGAGCTTCCCGGCAAACAGCACATACGGCTTGTCCGCGGCGGCGTGGTAGTCGGCCAGGCTGATGCCCGGGGCGATCACGGTATCGTCGGGCCGTGCCGACCCGAGGCTGCGCGCCAGGGCCAGCGAGTCGTCGCTCAGGAAAATCCGACCGGCCAGGGGAAGGCGCAGCAGGAACTTTTCCATCGCCCGGAATGCGCGACCGACCACCGGCCCGCGCATTTCCAGCCAGACGTCATCGAACAGGGCGAGCACTTCCAGCACCACGGGCTTGCCGAGCGCGCGCCCGGCCTTCTGTGCCGGCACGACGGAGTGATACGTGAAGCAGTGGATGAGGTCGGCGTCGCAGGCCATGGCCGCCACCTCGCGCCACGCCCCGTTGAACCGGTAGCGCGACACGGGCAGGCGCCGGGTCGCGATCCCCTCGAACGAACCGATCGCCGGATCGCCGGCCGTGAGGACGCGCACGACGTGGCCCCGGGCCTGCAGGTGACGCGCGGTCTCCAGCACCACGTATTCGCCACCGCCGGCGTAGTCGGGCGGGAAGCGCTCATGCACGAGCAGGATGTGCAGGGGCCGGACGTTGCTCACAGCAGTACGCAACGCGCGCGGATGGAGCCGGAGACGAGCGCATACCAGGTACATAAACTGCGTGGCACGCCCACCACGACGCGCGCCAGACGTGGCATGACGCCGCCGACATGACCGCCGCTCAGGAACCGCGCGACGAGGTACGGTGCGATGAACGGCACGGCGAACAGCGAGCGGCCGGCCACGAGCGGCAGCGACAGCAACGCGAGATTGAACAGGAATGTTTCGCGGGTCAGGAAATAACGCAAGAACATATGCCGCCGAAGGCCCGGATGCTTGCGTACCAGCGAAGGCAAGTTGCGGAAATAGAGCGGCTCGGCCAACCACTTCCGGAAGCTGACCCGGAACACTTCGTGGTGGACGAGCGCATCGGCCGCGAATGTGCCCCGGTAGCCGCCCTGCGTGACTTTCCAGCCCAGGTCCGAATCCTCGCCGTAGAACAGGTCGAGGAAGTCCGCCGAGAAGCCGCCGACCGAATCGAACGCCTCGCGGCGGTAGAAGATGTTGCAGGTCTCGAAGAAGACGGTCGGCCCGCGGACGGACACGGTCTTGCACGGGAAGCTCTGCGACTGGTCCGGCATCGGCAATGTCTGGCCCTGCACCAGGCCGACGGGGTCGGAACCCTGTGCGGCTGGCTGCCCGAACGCCGCAAGCCCCGCCTTGAGCCAGTCCGGCGTCGCCATGCAGTCGTCGTCGATGAAGGCGAGGAACTGGCCTCTCGCGACGGAGGCTCCGAATTGCCGGGACCGGGTCGGACCCGGGTAATCCTTCTTGAAGTAGAAGGCGTCGAACGGCTGGTCCGCGCACCACCGCGTCGCCATTTCTTCGGTGCCATCGGGGGTGTGGTTGTGGACGACGATGACTTCGAAGTGCGCGGGGTCCAGCGTCTGGTGGGCGAGCGAGTCGAGCAGGCGCGCGAGCAGGGCCTTGCGGCCGTGCGTGGGGATGATCACGCTGACCAACGGCGGCATCGAGGCGTTCATGACGTGCTGCGCGTCGGTTGCGTGACCAGCGCGAGCAGGCGCTGCTCGTAGCGGGGGCCCAGGCGCGCCCAACTGAACTCTTCGGCGCGCGCCTGGCAGGCCGCGCGAACGGTCGCGCTTTTCCCGCGCGCCAGGACCGAGAGCAGGGCAGCGACCAGCCCATCGACGTTGTGCGATTCCCGATCGAACGGGGCAGGGTCGAAGCACTCGCCCACCAGGTCGCTGTCGATGATGTCCGGGATGCCGCCATGCCGGGCGCCGACGACGGGCGTACCGGCGGACAGCGATTCCACCAGCACGAGGCCGAAGGCTTCCCACACCGATGGCAGCACGGTCACCGACGCGGACTGGAAAAGGGCAGGCAGCTCATCGACTTGGCCCAGCCCATTGAACTTGATCGCGTCGCGCGTGCCTGCGTCGCCCGCCAGCTCGAGCAGCGCCGACTGCCGTGCCTCGCTTGCCCGACCGGCGAAGACCAGCGTCGCATCGGAGTACGTCTGCCGGATCCGTGCGAAAGCACGGCACGCCAGTGCTGCCCCCTTGCGCGCCTCGTCGACGTCGCCGACGAACAGCAGGCAGGGTCCGTGTGGTGCGGGCTCGCTGCGCGCTCCGCAGTCGGTTGCAAACCGGGCGGTTTCCACCGGTGGCGGCAGTACGTCCGCGTCCACGTTCCAGTCCCGCTTGAGGCAGTCACGGGCGAACCGGCTCAAGACCAGCACGGCGTCCGCGTGGCGCAGCACCGTGCGCATGAACCACGCATCCAGCGGAACCGCGCGGAAATAGGCCCGGGTCGGGATCCCCACCGACATGAACACGACTCGATAGCTCTTGTTGAACCGCGCCCGGGCGCGCAACGCCGCGTAAGCATCGAAGTAGTTCAGGCAGAAAACGACGTCCGCATCGCTGCGTGCGAGCGATGCCTGCAAACGGATGGCGAACGCGTGCAACTCGTTGAATTGCCGCGGCACGGGTCGGCCGCGCTGGCGGATGAACCGGTATTCGACGCCATCCCGGTCCTCGACGCCCGCGTGCGGGGCCATGGCGTGCACCGTGACCGCGTGGCCGCGACTGCGGAGGTCGCGGGCGAGGTTGTCCAGCAGCCGCTCGGATCCGCGCCGCACATGCGGCCATGCATACGGATTGGTGATGGCGATACGCACGACGGCCCGCTCAGAGCCGGTCATCGGTGATGGTGGCCGCGGGCTGCGCCGTGTCGGCCTGCAGGTCCGACGTCGCAGGGCGACGCCGCCTGCCTGCGAGGCGGCTCGGCGGCCCCCAGCGCCCGCCGCCGCGCGCCAGCACGGCGGCATCGGGCACGGCCCGGCGCGCCTGCACCTGCCTTCGCAGTGCCAGCGTTTCGCCCAGGTTCGACAGGTTCCATGCCAGGGCGCGCCACTTGGGCGCGCGCGGTGCGCGCAGCACCATGTCGGCCAGGGTGTAGAGCGCATAGCCGCAGAGCATGAGTGGAAGATGCCAGCCGCCCGCATTCTTCAGGATGGTGCGCAGTCGGTTCTTGCAATAGTGGAAAACGATCTGCGGATGCGCGAAGCCCGGATCGGCATCCACATGGTGGCGCGCCTCGAGTTCCGGGAACACCGATACGGGACGACCGGTGAGGCACAAGCGCCACCCGAGGTCGGAATCCTCGTAGCCGTAGAAGAACGTCTCGTCGAAACCGCCGGCCCGGCGAACGGCGTCCGCGTCCGCGAGCATCGCCGAACAGTTGATCCAGATGCGATGGGCCGGTGGCTTGCCGCGGTCGAGGGCAGTGCCCTCGTCGACATCCCAGGCCAGGCCGAGCAGGCCCATGTCCCCGCCGTAGGCGTTGACGCGATCTTCGTCGAAGGCATACAGGATATGACCCCCGACCGCGCCCAGCTCGGGTGCCTGCCGCATGCGGAGCACTGCGTTCGCGATCCAGTCCGGCGGCAACTCGATGTCGCTGTCATGGAACAGCACGTAAGGCGTCGTCGCCGCCGCGAGGCCCGTGTTTCGGGCACTCGCCGGGCCGTTCGGTTCCCTGCGGATGTAGCCGAGCCGGCCCTTCCACTGCGGAATGAGTGCAGTCACCTGCTCCTGCGTACCGTCGGTGGAGCTGTTGTCCACGACCAGCACGCGAACGCCCGGACAGGTCTGCAGCGCAAGCGCCTGCAGGGCGCGCAGCAGGTCGGCGGCGCGGTTGTAGGTCGGGATGATGACCGTGACCTGCCCGGTGCCGGCTGGCTCGACGGCCTGATCGCCTCGTGGGGTGCTCGGGTCGTGCATCGACATTGGGGCCTCGGGTCCGTGCGGTGGCTGCACGCGGGAGTCAGCGCGAATGCGCGACGGGTTCGTTCGCGGATCGAGCCTGCAGAGTGTCGAAGTAGGCATCGATCTTTTCGACGAACGCATCCCACGTAAACAGCCGGCAGCGCTCCGCCCCCGCCAGGCCGAGCTGACGCGCCTGTTCCGGGTGATCGAGCAGCCTTTGCATCGCGTCGGCGAACGCCTCGGGTTCGGGCTCCACCAGGTAGCCGGTGACACCGTCGCGAATGATTTCCGTGGGCCCGCCGCGGTTCACCGCCACCACCGGCTTTCCATACGTGCCCGCCTCGAGCGGCGTCAGTCCCTGGTCTTCATTGAACGCGGTGAAGAGCGTCGCATGACAGCGCCGGTAGTAGTCCTTCATCTGCGCATCGGTGAGGTCGGTTTCGAAGCGGATGGGTGCGCCGCGTGCGAGTTCCCTCAGCTTTTCCAGATACGGCTGGCTCTTGCGATCCACCATCCCGGCTACGACGAGCTCGATGTCGCGGCCCGTTCGCGCGTGCAGGGCCTTGAACGCGGCGATCCCCAGCTCGATGTTCTTGGTCCACATGATCCGCCCCGGCAGGAAGAAGAAGGGCTCGAACACATCGCTGGGTTCGATCCGCTCGCCGGTAATGCCTGCATGGGCGATCTCGATGCCCGCTGCCGGAAACAAGCCACCATCGGTGACGCGTTTCTTGACGGTCTCGGTAATGCAGAACGCATGCGCGTAGCGTCGCCACGCCAGCTTGTCGATCAGCCGGTAGCCGAACTCGAATGCCGACAGCAACGGGCGCAACCATCCGTACCGTGCCAGGTGGCGCTTCTTGTATTCGCTGTCGTACACCGCGCGCAGCGGCGTGAAGCACAGGCACGCCACCGGCTTGTCGCTGTTGCGAAAGTTGATGAAGCTGCCGAGCCCATCGCAGCAGACCAGCACCGCGTCGTGCGCGCTCGAATCGAGCTTGGTGCGACCGATCCGCCACGCCGCTCGCAGAACCGCGCCGTATCGACGCTCGACCGAGACCTTTCCAAGCTCGACCACGCCCATCGACTTGAGTTCGGGATACGTCCCGTCGGGGCTGTAATGGCTGGTGTAGATGACCCAGTCGTGCCGGCTGCGCGACTTGATCTCCATGATCGTCCGCTCGAGGCCGCTCTTGACGTAGATCCAAGGGTGGTAGATCGCTATTTTCATGGCGGACACGGAGAACGTGCGGACGGGTCGAGGCGATGGCAAGGCGACACGACGCCTGTCGCGGTTTTCGCAACAGACGTGGACCTTGTCGACAGCCCCCTGGCGTGACATCAATCGACCGAGAGTCTAACATCGGGTGTATACGTCAACGTGCGCCGGGGAAGGGCGTTCGGTTCGATGAAGACGTAGCGTCGGGGAAAACTTTTTGAATACGGGTCGGCCTGTCCACGTGCAGGTTGGCGGTGCGTCGACGCGGTTCGTGTCCCCACGGCCCTGACCTGCTTTTCAAGGGCCTTCATCGTGATGAAGGATGCAGCGGGGGTTGCAGTGAACAGACCGCCAAGCGGGAACATTCGACCGCCCGACTCCGGGCAGGCCGGCTTCGCGCGTCTCCTCGATGCAGGCGCGATCATCGTCGCCATCCCGTTGTCGTGTGCATTGCTCTCGACGCCGATCGCACCCGAATTGACCGTGTACGGGCTGCTCGCCCTGCTGATTTTTCCGCTCGCGGCCGTGCGCTGGGGCCTCTACCACGACCGCGGGCACATCCCCACGCTGTGGTCGGAAATACGCAGGCTGGTGGGCAGCTGGGGCAGCAGTGTCCTGTTCCTGGTGCTCGCCATCTACCTGATGCAGCGCCTGCAGGTCGTTCCGGTGAAGGTGGTGGCGGTGTGGTGCGGCGTAGCCATCGCCCTCATGGTCGGGATGCGCCTGCTCGTGCGCGCACACTGGCGCCTGACGCCGATCGGCAAGCACGGGATGCGTCGCGTGGCGATCGTCGGGGCCACGCGCATGGGCGCCCAGGTGGCCCGGAACCTCGAGAACGCGCGGTGGATGAGGCTGCAGGTGATCGGCTGTTTCGACGACCGCGCGCCCGACGCCACTCGCGTGGACCTCGAACAGGGTTTCGAACTCAGCGGGAAGATCGACGACCTGGTGGAGCTCGCACGTGCAGGCGGCGTCGATGTCATCTACATCGCGCTGCCGATGGCGGCTGAGCAGCGCATCAAGCGCTTCATGTGCCTGCTGAGCGACACCACCGTGTCGATCTATTTCGCCCTCGACTTCAGCAGGTTCGATCTCCTGCACGCGCGCTGGGATCGCCTCGGCAACATACCGCTGGTCAATGTGGTCGACGCCCCGGGTACCGGCGTCAGTGGCGCCTTGAAGCGCTGTTCGGACGTGGTCGCATCGCTGGTGCTGCTGCTCTTGGCCGGCCTCCCGATGCTGCTGATCGCGATCGGCGTGCGGCTGTCATCGCCGGGCCCGATCCTGTTCCGCCAGCAGCGCTACGGATTGAACGGACGGATCTTCCACATCTGGAAGTTCCGGACCATGACCGTCATGGAAGACGGCGCCGCCTTCCGGCAGGCCACGCGCAACGATGCGCGCGTCACCCGTTTCGGTGCCTTCCTGCGCGCCAGTTCGCTCGACGAACTGCCGCAGCTGTTCAACGTGCTGCGGGGCGACATGGCACTGGTCGGTCCCCGGCCGCACCCGGTCGCCATGAACGAAGAGCAACGGAAGCTGATCGAACGCTACATGCTCCGCCACAAGGTGAGGCCGGGCATCACCGGCTGGGCGCAGGTGAACGGCTTCCGCGGCGAAACGGATACGCCCGAAAAAATCAACGGCCGAATCCGGCTGGACCTGGAGTACATCGACAACTGGTCGCTCGGGCTCGACCTGCGCATCCTGCTGCAGACCGTGCGCGTGCTGGTCCACCACAACGCCTACTGAAAGCGCGCAGCGGCAGGCAGGTCGTTTCGCCGCTGTACTTCGAATGCCCGCACGCGCATCGCACACCGATGCCGTCCGGACATGATTCACGCGATGCACTCAAATGGACGCGGGCCCGATGAGAAACTACGAAGCCAGGAAACGGATTTTGGTCACCGGTGGCGCCGGCTTCCTCGGCTCGCACCTGTGCGATCGCCTGCTGGAACGCGGCGACGAGGTCGTGTGCGCGGACAACCTGTTCACCGGCAGCAAGCGCAACATCGAACACCTGCATGCCAATCCGCGCTTCGAGTTCATGCGACACGACGTGACGTTCCCGCTGTACGTGGAAGTCGACGGGATCTACAACCTCGCGTGCCCCGCATCGCCGGTGCACTACCAGCACGACCCGGTGCAGACGACGAAGACGTCGGTGCATGGCGCGATCAACATGTTGGGCCTGGCCAAGCGCCTGCGCTGCCCGATCTTCCAGGCGTCGACCAGCGAGGTCTACGGGGACCCGTCGGTCCATCCGCAGCCGGAGGCCTACTGGGGGAACGTGAATCCCATCGGGATCCGTTCCTGCTACGACGAGGGCAAGCGGTGCGCGGAGACCCTGTTCTTCGACTACCAGCGACAGCACGGCGTATCGATCAAGATCGCCCGCATCTTCAACACCTACGGCCCGCGGATGCATCCCAACGACGGCCGCGTGGTGTCGAACTTCATCGTGCAGGCGCTGCAGGGCCAGCCGATCACCATCTTCGGCGAGGGACAGCAGACGCGGTCCTTCTGCTACGTCGACGACCTGATCGACGGCTTCCTCAAGCTGATGGACACCGAAGACGGCTTCACCGGTCCGGTCAACCTCGGCAATCCCGGTGAGTTCACGATTCGCGAACTGGCGGAGAAGATCATCCAGTTGACGGGCTCGAAATCCAGGATCGAGTTCAGGCCGTTGCCGTCGGACGACCCGTTGCAGCGGCAACCGGACATCTCGCTCGCGCAGAGCAAGTTGGACTGGACGCCGACCGTGCAACTGGACGCCGGCCTGCTCAAGACGATCGCCTATTTCGATGAGCTGCTGGGGTGTTCCAAGTGAGCGCACGCCCCGACGCGGCCGCGAAGACCGCGGTGATCACCGGGATCACCGGGCAGGACGGCGCTTACCTGGCGCAATTGCTGCTGGAGAAGGGCTATCGCGTGGTGGGCACGTATCGCCGCACGAGCTCCGTGAACTTCTGGCGGCTACGGCACCTGGGCGTCGCGGCGCACCCTGCGCTGGAGCTGGTCGAGCACGACCTGGTCGACCCGGGCTCGTGCCAGCGGCTTCTGCAGCGCCATCGGCCGCAGGAGATCTACAACCTCGCGGCGCAGAGCTTCGTCGGCGTGTCCTTCGACCAGCCGGTCAATACCGGCCAGATTTCCGGCCTCGGCGCGGTGAACATGCTGGAGGCGATGCGCGCGGTCGACCCGTCGATCCGCTTCTACCAGGCCAGCACGTCGGAAATGTTCGGCAAGGTGCAGACCGTCCCGCAGGACGAGTCGACGGCGTTCTATCCGCGCAGCCCCTATGGGGTCGCGAAGCTCTACGCGCACTGGATGACCGTGAACTACCGGGAGTCCTACGACATGTTCTGCGTCAGCGGGATTCTGTTCAATCACGAGTCCCCGCTGCGCGGCCTCGAATTCGTGACGCGCAAGATCACCGATGCGGTGGCCCGCATCCATTCGGGCCAGGCGGCCCTGCTGGAGCTGGGCAACCTCGACGCGGAACGCGACTGGGGATTTGCCGGCGACTACGTCGACGGGATGTGGCGGATGCTGCAGACCGAACGCCCCGGCGACTACGTGCTTGCCACCGGCGGCGTCGAGACCGTGCGCGGCTTCGTAACGATGGCGTTCGGCGTCGTCGGCCGCACGCTGGCATGGGAAGGCGAGGCGGAACGCGAGTTCGGGCGGGATGCGTCGACCGGCGAAGTGCTGGTCCGGGTGAATCCGCGCTACTACCGGCCCGCCGAAGTCGAACGGCTGCAGGGCCGTGCCGACAAGGCGCGGCGCGAGTTGGGCTGGGCGCCGCGAACCTCGCTGTCGCAGCTGTGCCGCATGATGGTCGAAGCGGATCTGGGCCGGGTCGCCGATGGCCGGTCCTACTAGCCGGGTCCTGCTGACGGGAAGCCGCGGTTTCACCGGGCGGTATGTCCGCAAGGCGCTGCTCGCTCGGGGCTACGACGTCGTCGGCCTGATCAACGACGGCGAGGCCGGGCCCGACGAACGCACGGCCGACATCACCAGCGCCACGGCGATGCGCGACCTCGCGAGCGACGTCGCTCCGGATTACGTCATCCACCTCGCGGCGATCACCTTCGTCCCGCACGCCGATGCCGAGGGCATCTACCGGACGAACACGCTCGGGACGTTGAACCTGCTTGAAGCGCTCGCGGCCCTGCCGCGTCGCCCGAGCCGGGTGATCCTCGCGAGCAGCGCCAACGTTTACGGCAACGCCGCAGCGGAGTTCATCGACGAGGCGGTTCCACCGGCGCCGCTGAACCACTATGCCGCCAGCAAGCTGGCGATGGAGGCGGTGGCCTCCGTGTATCGCGACCGGCTGGCGTGCGTCATCACCCGGCCGTTCAACTACACCGGGCCCGGGCAGGCATCGCAGTTCCTGGTTCCGAAGATCGTCGACCACTTCGCCGCGCGCGCAACCCGCATCGAGCTCGGCAACCTGGATGTCGAGCGTGACTTCCTCGACGTCCGCAGTGTCTCGTCGATCTACGCGGCACTGCTGGACAGCGCGAACGTGGACGGAGGCGTCTTCAATGTCTGCTCCGGTCGCGGCACGACCCTGCGCGCGATCGTGTCCAGGCTCGAGGCCATCACGGGCCACGCGATGGACGTGGCGGTCAACCCGGAATTCGTGCGTCCCAACGAGATCCGGCGACTGGTCGGAAGCAACGACCGCTTGCGCGCGGCGGTGGGGGAGTGGCCCGACTACAGTCTCGACGAGACGCTGCGCGACATGCTCGCGGCTGCGGAAGCGACGGCGCGGACCTGAGCCTGCGTCGCGGAGAAGCGACGTGGCGAGTTCGTCTCCTCATCCTGTCGGACGTCGGGCAGCGATGCGCGGCGCTACCGAATACCGCGGGGTGTCGATCGGCGGACGGTACCCGGGATGACCCGGCGACCCGGACCGCTGCCGGCTCCCGATCCAAGGCGGTTCGATTGGTCCGTCCATGACGTCAATGACGTGATGCATGAGGTCATTGACGTCATTTGCGACGTTCTGGACGTCATGCGTCGGGTCAAGGACGTCGTGAACGAGGTCGCCGACGTCATGGGTGAGGTCGCCAACGTCAGTTGGGAGGTTTCGGACGTCAGCGGCGAGGTCCGGGACCTCGTGCGTGGCGTTCTGGATGTCGGTGGCCGGGTCGGGGACCTCGCGGGCGAGGTCTCGGCCGTCGAGCGCGGCGGGTTGCACGTCGCTCACCGGATCCCTTTAGAAGCGTTTCGTGCGCTGGCGCGCCCGAGTCACTTTTCTTTGCTGCTGCAAAGAAAAGTAACCAAAAGAAAGCAGCTTCCCCGAGGAATCTACAGCTCCCACGTGTCGGGTTCTAGCGATCGCCACACTCGGCCTCCTGCCTCGGGTGGCGACGGCCGACGTCCTGTCGGCCGCCCTTCGGGTCTCACGTTGCTGTCCCGTCGTCGAGGCAGAGAAAAAGCCCACTCCGATTCAGGGTCATTGAGCTTCGACCCTTTCTTCTACTGCCGTGCCTACGGCAGCTTCTTCGCGGGGATCGCCAGCAGCGGTCCTTCGTAGTACAGGTCATGCTCGTACGGCTGGCGTACGTCACGAATCTCGATCGTCAACTGGGGCTCGATGGCGACGGCAGCGGAGACAAGCGCGCAGACGTGTCCATTCGGCTCGACGACCGGCTTGAGCAGGACGTCCAGCTGCGTCGGTTCCCCGCGGCGCAGGCGGATGTCGACATAGCGGGCGTCGAAGCCCGCGGCGGGCAGTGGGCCCTCCACGCAGATGCGGTGGTGACGGAAGACCGGGTGGTCGTAGAGGACTTCGCGGGTGACCTTCGCGTCCTCGACGCGGTGCGTGGTCAGGAAGTTTTCAGCCGGCTGCGTGTAGGGCGGCGGCTCGGCACCGGCGGCGCCGGATGTGGACAGGACCGCAACTGCGGTCAATGCGAAAGGGCGGGCTTGCCGCAGCGTGCTGATGAAGCGCATGGATGCTCACGGTGTTGCGGCACGTGGGCCGGCGGTCCAGATGCGAACGGGTGGGGTCGGGCCATGGGGTTCAGCGCTCCCGGCTCAGGGCTGGAGAGCGTTTCGTGCGCTGGCGCGCCCGAGTCACCTTTCTTTGCTGCTGCAAAGAAAAGTAACGAAAAGTAAGCAGCTTCCCCGACGAATCTAAAGCTCGCGATCGAGTGAGTCTGCCGCCATCGCCACACTCGGCCTGCTGCCTCGGGCGACGACGGCGCGTGCTGTGCGCCGCCCTACTGGTCTTCGAATACTGTTTGACCGGCATAGGCGAGGAAAAGTGCACGCAGACGCCCGTCTCCCTACGCTTGCTGGCTATTCAGACCGAGTAGACCGCACCTGAACATCTGCCACGCCGTCGTAATTTGATGGCTTCACCGCATCGGTGGGCGCGCGCGACAGCACCGCCACCAAAAGTGCCACTGCGGACGCGACAGGCAACCAGGTTTTTGCAACTCGCAGGAACCAGCCAGTTAACTCAATCTCAACCGTAAATGGCCAAGGGTGGCGTGCGTTCGAAAACTGTGTGTGTTCCGCATCCCACCGGGAGGGATCGTTCTCGCACTCAATGTAGCGCTCGAAATGCGCCTCACTCATTCGCTTTGCGCCTACCAGCGAAATGAATAACGAAAGAAACACCAGCGCGATCGAGAAGACCGCCCAAGAGTTTTGTCTGATGCCTTGCGCATTTTCAAAGCAGGCCCAGTTGGCCGCGATGACAGCGACCGACAAATGAAAGCTGCTCTCGGTAAGCCGGCCGGACCAGTAGTTGTAACCCTCTTCAACGGCGATTAATGCATCACGCCCACTGCCGTAGCGCGGGGTCACGTGCTTCGGCCCCCTCCCGGTCCGCGTCCCGCGCTGCTTTTGCGAGCTGCAGCCCGCTTCACACCTTCAATCTTTTTTGCGGCCCTCTTGGTTGCAACCTTCTTCGTCACAACCTTCTTGGCAGCAGCCTCGCGGGTTGCGGTCGTGTTGCCAGCAACCTCTCTATTCGCAAACTTTTTGGCCGCAACCCTTTTGGCTGCAATCTTCTTGCCCGTAACCTTCTTGCTTACGGCTCTGGATCTCGTGATCTCGCCGGCTTGTTTCGGAGCACACTTTTCGGGTGCTCGCCCGGCTGTGCTGTCGAGTACCGTCGGCTTGCGCGCGTCGCGCTGGGTTTTCCCGACCACAGTAGTCGTCGCGTGTCCCCCACGCGAAATGCCCACCCGCCTTTTTGCCGGTGTCTTCAGCGGCATATTGGTCCCCTATCACAGGGCGGACCTAGAGTTGCCGGTTCGCCCTGTGGGTTCGGCCAAAAGCCTCAAGTGAAGAGGCCGACCCACCAAGGCGCCACGATTACGAGTGCGTCCGACGGCTATCGATCGGCAGCCTTAAGGCGCTACTTTCCTCGGCAGCGTCGGCCATATGGCGATAGATTCCTTCGACCTGCGAAAATGCCCTAGAAAAAAGCGGGTTCTTAGGCTGTTGCCATTGCAAGTCACTTCGTAAGCCTTACAGCGTGAGGTCGTGCACGCGGCAGCGCTCATCGATCAGTCGGGTGCGTGTACCGATCGGACGGATCACCAGCACCCGTCGAGGCTGACCGCGGCGCTGATGTCGATCATGTCTCCTTCCGGCCAGCAGCAGACGTTTCCGCCTGGGCCTGCCGCCCCAGCACAGGCGCACGGTTGCCCGCCTGACATGACTGCGCCTGCATCATCCGGTGCCTGCGCACGACGGAACGTGGACGGTTAACCCCTAGGACGGTGGCCGGCCGTTGGAGGACCATAGAGGTCCGAGGGAGCATTCCGGCGACGCGGTGAGCGGAACGCGGGCGTCGACTCGATCCGGACCGGCACTGTCCATCGACTTCCTGGAGACTAACGATGCCGACCATGTTTGCGATGGCGCTGCGCGTGGCCCTGTCCGCGCTATGTCTTCAAGCATTGCCTGCCGAGGCACGCAGTCCATCAGCCGACTGGGCAGGAAGCTATATCGCCGGTTCCGGAAAACTCATGCTGTATCCCACAGGTAAATTCGACTACGACGGCAGCAGCAGCGGCAATTGCTTCCCCGATAACGGTGGAGACGTGGGTTTTGTCGAAGCCTTCAGCGGCCGCTATCGCATGAAGGGCGGCTGGATCGTGCTCAAGCCGGAGACTCCAGGCTATATCGGCGGGTGCAGCGGTATCGCCCTAAGGCTGTTCGCCTACCGGGTCGGTGCGCGTCGCTACCTGTTCGACGAACACTACCTGCGCCGCATCGCCCACGAGGTTCGGCGAGGTGCGGATCCAAAGGTCTACTACCCTTGGCACACCGCGGGCGAACCTGCCGAGTTAACCCGTGCCGCGCGCGCGTGGCTGCCTCCGCCGTTCGCGCATATGGCGACGACGCGGCCACCGTCGGGATAGGTCATCGCCATCGGCCCTGTGCAGAAACGCACGTTGTACGGCGCTGCGGGGCGTATCGAGGGCGAGCAGCTCTTCGCGATTCTCACCTTGAACTTCGGCCGCAACCAGGGCGCATTCGAAGGTATGCCGATCTGCGTGCCGGGCACCCCCCCCACGTTGTTACTTCAGTCCGCGGCTGAAAACACCTCGACGCTGGGTTGGGTGTGGTCAACGACGGGGGCGGGGGCACCCGACATCGGGCAGCTTTTCGAGTCCGCGTGTAACGACAGCGCGTAAAGCACTCATTAGCCGCTTACCGGAACGACCGCTGCGGGTCGAAAGCAGGCATCCCGACCAGCGAATAACTGGAAAATTAGTTCCGCACCGCGGCGACCACCTCTTGTACGAACCGATTGACGGCAACGCCCGTCGGCACCTCGTCATACGCGCCGGCGGCCGTCACGATCGCCAGGTCGCGCTCGGGGATCACGAAGAGTCGCTGCCCGCCATTTCCGAATGCGGCATCCCACGCAACGCGGCGGCCTTCCCACATCGTAGTTCCTGACCACCAGTGCCCGTGGTAGCGAAAATCGGCGACGTCTGTCGCCAAGCCTGGCGCCCAGGAGTCTCGTAGCCACTTCGCAGTCACGAGCTGCCGGCCGTTCCATCGCCCATCGGCCAGCACAAGTCGTCCGAACTTCAGCAGATCGCGTGGCCGAAGGCGCAATCCGTTGAAGGCCATTGGGCGGCCGTGCAGATCGCGCACCCACTCCCAGGAACGGATGCCCAGCGGGGTGAACAGGCGCGCATTCGCGAATTCGTCGATCGGCAGGCCGGTCCGATCAGTGATGATCTGCGCCAGCAATGCCGTGCAGCCGCCGCTGTAGTTGAACGTCGTCCCCGGCTCGACCGCCATCGGTCGGTCGAGCACGTAGCCGGGCAGGTCCTGCTTCCAGAACAACCTCAGCTCGTCGTTGATTCCGATTCCGCCTCCCTTCCAGGAGAGCCCGCTAGTCACATCCAGTAGGTGCCGAACACGGATGCGGCGCTCGTTCGCTGATGCTGCCCCCTTCAGCTGTGGGAAAGCGTCGCCAACGAAGGTGGCCGGGTCCGGCGCGTTGCCCTCCGCCAAAGCGATGCCGTACAGCAGGCTGGTGACCGACTTTCCGACCGAGCGGACGTCGTGAATCGTCGCCGGACCGAACTCCTGCCGCACCGACAGCAGCGAATACACCGACCGGTCCCGCCCGCCCTGATACGCATCGGCGACGAGGCGGCCGTGGCGTTCGACGAGTACGGCGTGCACGTTGAGCCTTCGGTCGAGCAGGCGCTGCATCGCATCCAGCAATTCGCGATCGTCCAGTCCTTCGGCCGCGGGGGTCGAGCGCGCCCAGCCGTCATCCAGCGCGACAGGCGTGGGGCCCGTGCGCGCACC
The DNA here is from genome assembly GCF_047159895.1 of Lysobacter xanthus. Lineage (NCBI taxonomy): Bacteria > Pseudomonadati > Pseudomonadota > Gammaproteobacteria > Lysobacterales > Lysobacteraceae > Lysobacter > Lysobacter xanthus. The sequence goes on along the minus strand of NZ_BAAGAB020000001.1, from coordinate 227,857 downwards.
GATCGGGCGCAACCATGCGGACCAAATAAAGATCGCCAGCGCGGCGAGGCCCAGCGCCGCGTACGCCTGCACTCGCCGAGAACGAAGCTTCATGAGTGATTGAAGGCCAAGGCCATTTCGCGAATCGTAGGCGCGTTGCACGTCCGCTATCCGCTAGTATCGGACATCCAGTCCCGGCCAGACGGGCCGTGTGCGCATCGACGTGTCGACAGCAGCCCGCGAACCAGCCCGTTCAGCGTTCTTCGCCGCCATGTCGCGGGGCAAGCACGATCTGGCCAAGGGTCGCGCTTACTGCCCAGCCGTTCAGCTCGGCGAGACGCGAAACGATCGGCGATATCGGAGGATGCGGGTACTCCTCGCTTTCGGCAGCCGTCGATGACGCCCATCCGATCCGGATCGAATCACGCATCACGGTGGCGGTGACCGCTACATCCCTACGGCTCAGCTGTCGAAGCACGAGCCTGAGAAGGAGCGGCAGTTCGGCTCCCGCCAACAGGGGCGCCGTCGCTTCGGGAACGATGACGTGGACGGGTGCCGCGGGCGACACGTCGCGGGCTGCTTCGTTGACCATCGCCGCCAAATCACAGGGGACGCAGCGCACCTCTCGCCGCCGCGCGACGGCGAGCAACGCCTCGGTCAGGTCGCCGAGTTCACGGACGCCGCGGTCCAGCCGTCCGAGACGTGTGCCTTCGGATGCCGCCAGCACCGGGTCATCAAGAAGCACTTCCGCGACCCCGCGAACCACTGCGATCGGCGTACGCAGTTCGTGGCTCGCGTCCGCGAAGAACGCCTGCTCGCGTTCGTCGGCTGCGGCGAGGCGCGCCTGGTAATCATCGATGGCCCGCGCGAGGCGCCCGAGTTCGTCGTCCGGCGCATGCGCGGCGAGGCGCGTCCGTGCCGGCGTGCCATGAAGCCCTTCCACCGCCGAGGCCAGATGGCGGAGCGGACGCAGGGCGGTCCCGGCCAGCCACCACCCGACGAGTGCCGACAGCGCGACGCCCAGCGAGACGAAGCCCGCGAGCCAGGCATGGAGGTGCAGCTCGAGGCGCTCGATGTCGGACAAATCGATCACCACGCGAAGGCGCCCGGCGCGGGTGTCGAACACGCCCGCATGCTGGCCTTCGTACTGCAGGTCCTCGTACATGCCGGGCGGCAGGCGCGCGAGCCATGCCGGCGCGTCGTCGCGATAGCCCGCGAGCCGCTGCGTGCGCGGCAGTGCGGCGGGCAGTCCGTTGTCGACGCGCAGGACGTAGTCGTCCACCTGGCCGCGCAGCAGCTCGCGCGCGAGCACGGTCTCGTAGTCCTCGGTGACCACCAGCACGGCCGCCACCAGCAGGCCGCAGACGGCGAGGCCCAGTGCCGCGGACGCGAGCGCGACGCGACGCCGCAGCGAGGCGGGTGCGGGCCTCACGACAGGATCCTATAGCCGACGCCGCGCACCGACGCGATCAGCGCGCGATCGAACGGGCGGTCGACAAGGTTGCGCAGCTCGTACATCTGCTGGTGGAGGGCAGGCAGGTCGGCATCGCCATCGTCCCAGCCGGCGGCAAGCAGGCGTTCGTGCCCGACGATCGCGGGTGCGTCGGCGAGCAGCGCGTCCAGCAGCCTGCCCTGCGTGCGCGTGAGCGGGATCTCGCGCCCCGCGCGCGAAGCGGTCATGGTGCGGCGGTCGTAGTGCAGCTCGCCGGGCGCCTGGCGCCGCGTCGCACCGGAGAAGCCGCGCTGCAGCGCACGGATACGTGCCTCGAGCTCCTGCAGCGAGAACGGCTTGACCATGTAGTCGTCGGCGCCCTCGGCGTAGCCGCGCAGCTTGTCCTCCAGTGTGTCGCGCGCGGTGAGCATCAGGATCGGCACGCCGTCGCCCGCCTCGCGCAACTGGCGGCACAGGTCGAGCCCGTCGAGCCGCGGCAGGCCGAGGTCGAGCACGATCACCCGGAAGCCGCCTCGGCGCGCCCTCGCGAGTCCGCTGGCGCCGTCGGCGCAATGGTCGAGTTCGTAGCCGCGACGTTCGAGGTAGTCCCAGATGTTCGCGGCGATGTCGTGCTGGTCCTCGACGAGGAGCACGCGCGCGGGGGCATCGGGCGTTGCGGGAGGCATGCCGGTAGCCTGCCATGAACGGCGTCCAGCGCTTAACGGCCGCCTGAGACGCACCTGAGGCGGCTTTACGCGCCGCCGCCCAGGCTGGCGTTTTGGCGACCGGCGGCGCGATGTTCTCGACGATTCCGGGGCGATGGCGCCCCGTGGTGTGGTGGTCCTGCACCTTCCTCGCGATTCAGACGCTGGTGCGGCTGGTGCTGCGGATCGACATCGGCCATGCGATTCCGGCAGGTGTTGCCGATGCGAAGCTCTTCGCGGTCGGCTTCGCGTACGACGTCGCGACGCTCGCCTATGTCGCGCTGCCGCTGGTGCTGCTGGCGGCCGTGGTGCCGTTGCGCGGACGTCGCGGCCGCGTTGGGCGGTTCGTGCTGGAAGCGATGTGCGCGCTGCTGCTGCTGGGCCTGCTGTTCGTGGCGGTGTCGGAGTGGACGTTCTGGCAGGAGTTCCAAGCGCGCTTCAACTTCATCGCAGTCGACTACCTCGTCTACACCACCGAGGTGATCGGTAACATCCGGCAGTCGTATCCGGTCGGCCTGCTGCTCGCCGGCATCGCCGCGAGTGCAGCGCTGCTGCTGTGGGCGACGCGCGGGCTGCGCCGGGTGCAGGGCGAGCCGGCGACCGCGCTGCAGCGCATCGCCGTCCCCGCCGGCTGGGCGCTCGCGGCGGTGGCGGTGTCCGCGCTGGTGAGCGCCGACCTGAAGGATCGCGGCAGCAATGCCTATGCCGACGAGCTGGCCGGCAACGGCATCTACCAGTTCTTCGCCGCCTACCTCAGCGCATCGCTCGACTTCGACCGCTTCTACCGCACCCTTCCCGATGCGGACGCCGAGGCCGAAGTGCGTCGCAGCGTGGCGACGCCGGATGCGACCTTCCTTGGCGTCACCGGGCTCGATCGCACGATCCACAACCTTGCCCCCGAACGCCGGCTCAACGTGGTGCTGATCAGCGTCGAGAGCTTCTCGGCGGACTATTCCGGCACCTATGGACGCAAAGACTCGCTCACGCCCCAGCTCGACGCGCTGACGTCGCGCAGTCTCGTGTTCACCAACCTCTACGCCACCGGCACCCGCACGGTGCGCGGGCTGGAGGCGTTGTCTCTGTCGGTGCCGCCCACGCCGGGCGAGTCGATCGTCAAGCGCCCGCACAACGAGGGCCTGTTCACGCTCGCCCGCGTCTTCAACACCAAGGGCTACGCGTCTGAGTTCCTGTACGGCGGCTACGGCGCCTTCGACAACATGAATGCCTACTTCGGGCACAACGGCTATGCGGTGCACGACCGCACCGAGATCCCCGACGCGTCGATCCACCACGAGAACATCTGGGGCGTGGCTGACGAGGACCTGTACTCGATGGCGCTGTCGCGCTTCGACCGGGCGCATCAAGCCGGAAAACCCTTCTTCGCGCACGTCATGACGACGTCGAACCACCGCCCCTACACGTTCCCCGCCGGGCGGGGCCCGTGGCCGCAGAAACAGCGCGAGAGCGCCGTGCAGTACACCGACTGGGCGATCGGCGATTTCCTGCGCCGCGCGCGTACGCATGCGTGGTTCGCGGACACCGTGTTCGTGATCACCGCCGACCACTGCGCCTCGAGCGCGGGCAAGGCCGCGCTGCCCGCCTTCCGCTACCACATCCCGCTGTGGGTCTACTCGCCGCGCCATGTGGCCCCCGGGCGATTCGACGGGCTCGTCAGCCAGATCGACCTGCCGCCCACGCTGCTCGGCCTGCTGGGCTTCGACTACCGCAGCCGCTTCTACGGCGTGGACGTCTTCCAGCAGGCGCCGGACCGCGCCCTGATCGGGACGTACGAACTGCTCGGCCTGATCCAGCACGGCCGGCTCGTGCAGCTCGCGCCACACCGGCGCGTGACCACGCTGCAGCCGGCGATGCGCGACGACCTGCCGCAGCCTGCCGCCGCCGACGATCCGCGCCTCACGCTGCGCGCCGTCGCGCTATACCAGCACGCCGCCCACAGCTTCGCCAATGGCGGCATGCGCGACTTCGATGCGCCGCCGCCGATCGCGGTGAAATGATGCACGCCGCGCTGAGGGAAGCCGCGGAGCTGTCGGCCGTCGTGCTGGGCCTGTTCGCCGCGCTCTCGGTGCTCAGCAGGCGGCACGACCGCTGGGCCGCGGGCTTCCATCGACGCCGCGTGGGCCTGCTGCTGCTGGTGGCCGCGGCGGTGGTGCTGGTGGAAGTGACGGGCGAGGTGCTGGGCCAGCACAGCACCGCCATCGACCGCAGCATCCTCCTGGCCATCCACGGCGCGGTGCCTGCAGGCCTGTCGCCGCTGTTCGACGTGGCGACGCAGAGCGGATCGTCGCACTGGATCGTGCCTTGCGTCGCCATCGCGGTGGCCCTGCTGCTGTGGCGGCGGCACCGCTTCGAAGCCCTGCAGCTGGCGACGGTCACCGCCGTCGCCGGCCTCGTCATCTACGTGGCGAAGACTGCGGTCGGCCGCGCACGCCCCGACCTGTGGTCCACGCAGTGGTTCTGGGGATCGAGCTTCCCGAGCGGCCACACATTGAGCACGGCGGCGGTGGCGACCGCGGCCTGCCTCGCCGTGGCCCGCGTGCGACCGCAGGCACGCCGGCCGGCGACGGTGCTCGCGATCGTCTGGGTCGGGCTCGTGGGCCTCTCGCGCCTCGTGCTCGGCGTTCACTGGCCGACCGACGTGATCGCCGCGGCCTGCGCAGGGCTGCTGCTGGCGACCGGCGTCAACGGCCTGCTGGCGTGGATCGGCCATCGCAGCGGCCGGCTTGCGCTGCCCGCACCACCGGCTTCCCGAACGGATGTCCAACCATGAACCGGAGCGTCGAACACGCCCTGAGCAAGGTGCCCGCCATCACCCTTGCGTTCTGGATCATCAAGATCCTCGCCACGACCCTCGGCGAGATCGGCGGGGATGCGGTCACGATGAGCTGGCTGGGCGAGACCACGCCGGAGGCGGGCGGCGCGGGCGTCTCCGGCTACCTCGTCGGCACCGCGATCTTCGCGCTGGTTTTCGGCGCCGCCGTCGCTGTGCAGATCCGCGCCCGCCGGTTCCATCCCTGGCTGTACTGGACCACGATCGTCGCCAGCACTACCGTCGGCACCACGCTCGCCGACTTCGTGACGCGCGCGCTCGGCATCGGATACACCGGCGGCTCGACGCTGCTGCTCGGCCTGCTGCTGGCCGCGCTGTTCACCTGGTACCGCAGTACCGGCACCATCGCCGTCGACAGCGTGCGCGATGCGCGGTCCGAACTCTTCTACTGGCTCACCATCACGTTCTCGCAGACGCTGGGCACCGCGCTGGGCGACTGGGTGGCCGATACGCAGGGCCTGGGCTACACCGGCGGCATCGCGATCTTCGGCGGCCTGCTGGCGCTGACGGCGCTGCTGTACTTCACGACGCGGCTGTCGCGCACGGCGCTGTTCTGGGCCGCATTCGTGCTGACGCGACCGTTGGGCGCGGTGGTCGGGGACTTTCTCGACAAGCCGCATGCGAAGGGCGGACTGGAGCTGAGCCGCTACACCGGTTCGGCCGTGCTGCTGGTCGCGATCGCGTTGTGTGTCGCGCTGTTTCCGCAGCGGGCAGCGGAGCGGGGGCACTGATTCATGCATGGCCTGTCGCACTCCCGATAGCCGGGCGACGTGGCGCGGTGCCGGCACGTTGGCGCGCGCCCCGCGATGCACACCGGCTCACCGCGCGTAATCCTCTATCGTCCCGACTTCCAGGCAACAGCAGAGGGCGGCATGACGACGTTTCCGACGTGGTTCGCATGGGCGATGCTCTCCGCGGTATTCGCTGCATTGACGGCGATCTTCGCGAAGGTCGGTATCCAGGGCATCGATTCCGACTTCGCCACGCTGCTGCGCACGGGTCTGATCCTCACGGTACTGGCGGTGTTCGTTGGCGGCACCGGCAAATGGTCCGACCCGCGCGCACTGCCGCCCCGCACGCTGCTGTTCCTCGCGCTGTCCGCGCTCGCCACCGGCGCCTCGTGGGTGTGCTACTTCCGTGCGCTGCAGGTCGGCGCCGCCTCGCAGGTGGCGCCGGTCGACAAGCTGAGCGTGGTGCTGGTCGGCCTGTTCGCCTACGCCTTCCTCGGCGAGCGCCCCACCCCGCGGGAGTGGTTCGCGCTTGCGCTCGTGGCGGCGGGCGTTGTGCTGCTGGCTTGGCCGTCGGGCACGTCCACGCACGCGAGCTAGCCAACGAGGCGCGCGGTGCAAACAGCAGGCACCCGGGACAGCGCGGGTCCCCGTTTGCCCTGGTCAATGTCGCATGTCCGCTTCGGGTCGAAAGCCGCCGTCTCGGCGTCTGACGGCGGCTGTGCGCCCGTACGACTAGGATTCGGTCTGCTCGGCCATCTCGAGCGCATCTTCAACCTCGATGCCTAGATATCGCATCGTACTCTCAAGCTTGGTGTGACCAAGCAATATCTGCACGGCCCGTATGTTCTTCGTGCGCCGGTAGATCAGCGAAGCCTTCGTCCGACGCATGCTGTGTGTCCCATAGGCGTGGCGGTCCAGTCCGATGGCGGCGACCCATGCAGAGACGATGCGCGCGTACTGTCGCGTTGAAAGGTGCCCGGCTTCACGGCATCGCCCTGGGAACAGATATGACGCGGGATTAAGATGTCCCTCATGGACCCATTGGGCCACGGCGGCTCGCGTCAGGTCAGTTAGCTCAAACTGGACCGGTCGGCCCGTCTTTTTCTGAAGGATTATGGCTCGCTTGGCGATCGCATTCCCGTGGGAGATGTCCCGGAGCCGAAGGGCAATTAGATCGCAGCCGCGGAACTTCGAGTCGATCGCTAGATTGAACAGTGCGAGGTCGCGGAGATTGCCCGCGAGCTGCAGGCGCACCCGGATAGACCAGATCTCGCTTAGCCGGAGCGGTGCCTTTTGCCCGACCAGCTTGCCCTTGTTCCAAGGTGTACGTCTGGGTGCCATATGAAGTCTCCGATAGGAGACTCCACGGTGGCGGCGCTCCGCGAGCGCGTCAGACCGCTTATGCCAACGCTTCGAGACGCTTGGCGGCTTCGCGCTTTCCAAGTCCGCGAACCAAGGCAATCGCCGCCCGCTGGTTCGCGCGTGGGACTGCCTTTCCGGCTTCCCAGTTATAGATCGACTGACCACTGGCTCCAACCAGGCGGCCGAAGTCCGCTGCCGATAATCCAAGGCGCGCCCGGAGCGACTTCAGGCCCTTTGCGCTAAATCGCGTCCCGCCCGCCTTTTCCGCCGCGAGAGGTGCGCCTTCCTGCGGCGCCTTCGAGAGAGAGCGAAGCTCCTTCCGCAAAGCCGACATTTGTCGCTTCAGCTCTGCAATCTCCCGACGGTAGTTCGCGTTTGCTTTCCGCAGGGGATCGGCCGCGCTCTTGATCTCCCTCCGAGCAACGCGAGCGATCTCGCCTTTGAGGACGGAACTGAAATTCGACATATCTGCGCCAGGTGGAACGGGCTTGCAGTCTACAGGCGCACCGAAGGTTGCCTGGCACAAGGGCGGCTTTCGGCCATAAGCCGACATCAGCGCGACCAGCGGTGTGCATTCGCCGAGCCTGTCGCCATCCGGCCCATTAGATCGGTCATCGCCTCGGCGACTTGTGCACCGACGAACCCAAGATCGTGTCGCCGTGCGTCACAGGCGTGCGCGTCTGGTCGAGCAACGTTTGCCACCGGCATGCAAACGAAGTGTGTCGCACGAGCCAGTGCATGGCGAAAGTTCGGGAACCAGCGCAGCGATCGCGCCGTACCCGCCAGCCAGGTACGCAGCAAACAGACAACGACGGTTCTCATCGCCTGTCTAACTCGTTGTCTGCTGAAGGGAGGGGAACGAGTGCGACTACGACTACGAGGCAGGACCCTGTCTGCACCAGGCTCACATGGGCAAGGACAACGCCCGTTGCCCGACGAGTTTCGCGGGCGTGTCGAAGGGCGCCTCGTCGGACCGGCCGGGCCGGGCACCCACCCGTGGTGGCATCCGGAGGATCTTGGTCACGCGCGGCAGGGATAACACGTAGCGGTTTACTATGGTCGCAATGTTTTGAGGGATTGCCACTACGATGTGGTCGAGAGGCGGAGGAAACCAATATGGGTATTTCCGATGAGCTGGTCCTTGCCGCGAGAGCCGGGGACGCATCAGCTCTCACCGAGGTCCTGAAGCATTCGCGGCAGGATTTACGGCGTTATGCGGAGTACCACTGCGAAGTTAATGACGTGGAGGACGCGGTCCAGGAGTCGCTTTTCACGGTGTCACGCCGCCTGACGGATCTGCGTCAGGTGGAGGCGATGGCGTCGTGGCTGTTCCGGATCGTCAAACGCGAATGCACTCGCATGCGGCGAGCGTGGCGTCGACTTCGCTACCAGCCGCTTGATCCGTCGCTTGAGCCTGTCGTTACTGCCGAGCCAGCCGAGCTGCGGTTGGAAATCGGGCGCGTGCTGGCGACCGTGCCCGAGCATTACCGGGAGATCCTGGTGATCCGAGACATCGAGGGCTGGACGCTCAACGAGATCGCGGACGCGCTGCAGCTCAGCCTGCCCGCGGTCAAGTCGAGGCTGCACCGCGCCCGTTCGCTGGTGCGCGAACGCTTGGCGGGAGAAGTGCCGGCCACGAATGTCGATGCCGCCAAGGCTGAAATGCAGACCGCCAAGTAGCGGGGAACGGGCGCGCGACCCGCCGGCGCAGTTATGCCTGTCACGCGGCACAGGATCGGCGTTTCCCTGTTGACCGACAACCGCTTGAACCGCATGCGCAGCATTCAGTCCGATGCGTCCAGTCGCGCTCGTGACAGCAGGGCGCCCAAGGCTGCTAATGCCCGTGCCATGCGGATGGCCACGGACCGGAACAGGTAAGCGCCGGTCACCGCGGCCGGTAGCGCGAGGGCCCACCCGCCGAGCCACCGGCCCAGATAGCCGCCTTCAAACCCTGTGTTAATCGCCGTTACGACAGCAGACACCAGGCCCGACATGCAGGTCGCCAGACACGCGGGCACAAGCCGCGTCGCGAGATCGGGCACCAATGGCGGCAGGAGGTCGGCGCGAGCTGCCTCCGTGCCCGACTCGATCGGACTAGCGCGCGACGAGGAAGCCGGTTGATCCACGCTCATCGGTATTCGGGATTGGGATGGTCGAAGCGGCAGCCCGCGTCCCAGTCGGTGCGCTGATTGCCATGGACCGGGAAACCGCCGGCGTCGCGGAGCAGCCGCGCCAGATGCATCAGGTTCCACGCCATGAAAGTCGCATTTCGCTGGGTGAAGTCATTGTCGTAGCCCGCGCCGTCGTCGCCATAAGAGGGCCCGGCGCCCGCCTCACCGACCCAACCCGCGTCCGCCTGGGGCGGGATGCAATACCCCAGGTGCTGCAGCGCATACAGTAATGATGATGCGCAGTGCTTGGCGCCGTCCTCGTTGCCGGTGATCAGCGCCCCGCCGACCCGCCCGTAGTAGACGTACTGGCCCGCCGCGTTCGTCTTGCCCGACTCGGCGTACAGACGCTCGATCACGCGGCGGCAGACCGAGCTCTGCTCGCCGAGCCAGATCGGCGTGCACAGCACCAGGATATCGGCGTCCATCACCTTCGTGCACAGGTCGGGCCAGTCGTCACGATCAAAGCCGCAGGTGCGCATATCGGGCTGCACGCCCGGAGCGAGGTCGCGATCGACAGGCCGCACTATCTCTACGGCGACGCCCTGCCGCCGCATGATTTCAGCCGGCACGTGGACGAGGCGCTCGGTGTGCGACACCTCGGGGCTGCGTTTGAGCGTGCAGTTCAGGAAAAGCGCCTTGAGGTCGTCGTATCGACGTGCGGGCGGTGGCGTATCGGTCATCAGAGCTGCTCGGCTGCGTGGTGCGTCGGGTGGGCGGCGAAAGCTTTGTACAGCGGGCTGGACGGAAACGCGCCCATCCGATGGGCTGGCTACCCGCGCGTTTCTGCGACCTCGTACGAGGTGCGCAATACCTCGTGTCTGTCGCGCGCAAAGTGACAGGTTCCACGGACGGCAGGCACGTGTGCCACGTCGCGTCGAACCTTGGCTCTCGAGTGCAAGTGACGAGCGACCCATTGGAGGTGGCCGCTTCCAGCTCACGCCATACCCGCGTGGGAAAGCTCTGTGTCGGACTCCGACGGAGCGAGCGCACCACCACAACTGGAACCCTGCCCCGCCGTGCAGCCATAACAATGGCCCGCAACCCGGATGCCGTCGGGCAACCGCGCGTGCAGGAGGTCGGTGACGTGCATCGTCCGTCCGGCGTGCGTGATCGGAAGGCCAAGCATCTGGTTGAAATCGCAGTCGTAGAGTGCGCCGTCGTAGCCGACGCTGAGCGTGGAGCGACACATCACGCCTTCGAGGTTCCCGTCGCGATGGGCTGCGCGCAGCGTGCCCATGTAGGCGTGGAACTGGCCCTTCGACACCAGCCATGAGCCGAAGCGCTGGATCGGCATGTTGGCGATCGTGTAGAGCCGGTTGAAGTCGACGTCGAAATTCGTGCGCAGCAGGCGGCGGTAGTCATCCTCGAGCGCGCCCTGAGGCGGCGGCAGGAATGCGCCGTTGGGGTTGTAGACGAGGTTGAGAACGAGCTCCCTGTCGGGTTGTGCATAGCCGAGCGCATTGAGCGCCTGCAGGCCGCGGATTGAGCTTTCGAAGACGCCATCGCCCCGCTGCTCGTCGACGTTGGCCTGGCTGTAGCACGGCAGGGACGCGACGACCTCCACGCCGTGCGCTGCAAGGAAGCCGCCGACCCAGTCGTAGCCGGGCTCTTCCATGATCGTCAGGTTCAAGCGGTCCATCACGCGCAAACCGCGTGCCGTCGCGGTCTCGACGAGCCACCGGAAATCGACATTCATCTCGGGCGACCCGCCGGTAAGGTCGAGCGTTTCGATGCCGAGCACGGTCGCGGCATCCAGCGCGGCCTGCAGCGTCTCGCGCGACATCGTCTCGGTGCGACGCGGACCCGCATTGACATGGCAGTGGATGCAGCTGAGGTTGCAGCTATAGCCGAGGTTGAGCTGAAGCGTGCGTACGTTCGCGCGGCGCAGCGGCGGGAACGCGATGTCGCGCAACAGGGGAAGGGTGTCGTGCATGTCAGACCGCCAGTTGGATGGTCGCGGGAACGGAGGGTGTCGCGGGTGCGGCGCCGGATTGGAGGCGTGAGAGCCACGCGGCGAGGCGTCGCTGCGAAGGCGTGGCTGCGGGAAGTGCGTCGAGCGCCTCCAGCACGGGCGTGAGGTCGGGTTCGGTGTCCAGGTCGCGCAGGACCGGCAGTTCGCGCCAGAGTCCGACATCGCCCACGGCCGCACGGAATGCTTCCGCAGTGTCATCGCAGCTGTAGGCCACCGAAGTCCAGGCGTGCGTCGGAATCGCGACGTTCGCGCCGAACAGCCAGAACCCGCCGTCGTCCGCGCGGCCGATCACCAGCCGCGGCCCGGGAGCTGCGAGCCAGCCAGCCGCGGACCGAAGATGGTCGGCCGTGATCTGCGGCGCGTCGGCGCCGATGAGCAGCGCGGCGCCGTGGCGTTCGAGGAGGGCGCCATGCACGCTCGCCATGCGCTCGCCGAGTCCGCCTTCGCCTTGGGGCACATGGGCGAGGTCGGCCCAGGCGTCGCCGTCCAGGGCTTCGGGCTCGGCCACCGCCCAGTAGGGCTCGAGCGGCCGCGACTGCCTTGCCTCGCACGCGACGGACGCGACGGCTTCCGCCGACAGCAGGTACAGCGCTTCGGCCGTCTGGCGTCCGATCGCGGGCCAGAGCCGAGACTTCACCGACGACAGCACGGGCGTCTTCACGAAGATCGCGACGGCGCAGCTCATGGGCGCTGCTCTCCGCGCGAGAACGCCCATGACTGGCGCAGCGTGGCCGACCAGTGCTGGCGGGTCGTAGTCCACCAGCCACGCGTGCCGTATTTGCGTGCACTGGTGATCACGGTGCCGCCAAGCGCACGCAGGCGCAGACCCGCACCTCGCGCGCTCCATACGAACGCGTGGTCCTCGCCGTCGACCGATGGGAAGCCACCAAGCCGAACGAAATCGTGGCGACCGATCACGAAGGCTTGGTCGCCGAACGGCAGGCGCAGCAGACGACTGCGCAGCGTGGCGCCCCAGCCATTGAGTCGCGCCAACGCGGGTCCGTCGCTGGCGAAGGCGAGGTCGAAGTAGCCGAGGCCGGGCGCACCGTTGAGCAGATGTCGGTCCAGACCGGCAAGCACGCGCGCGTCGATACCGGTGTCGGCATGGAGGAACCACAGCACGGGTGCATGCGTGGCGGCGGCGCCGGCGTTGAGTTGCGCAGCGCGTCCGCGGGGTGCGTGGAGGACGCGGACACCGGTCGGCACCGGGGCGCTCGGTTGCACGCGGTCGGGCAGCACGAGCACGCATTCGGCCACGCCCGAGGCTACGAGGACGGGCAGCAGGCTATGCCAGGCCTCGTCACCGGGGCCGGCGGGCACGACCGCGGCGATGGCGGTGCGATCCACGGCTCAGCAACACGCCGGGGGGGTGGCCGGCGTGGCGCCGGGCGTCGCACAGTCGAACAGGCCGAAGTGCGTCGAGGTGTCGCCCGCCAAGTGGAAGTGCGCGGCGTAACGACTGCGCGCGAGCATGTCGAACGTGTTGCCGCAGACCCGCATGGGGCGGCCGGTCTCGAAGCGATGATGATCGTCGAGCACGAACGCGTGCGGATGCCGCGCGATGCTGCCGCGATATGTCGCGAGCTGGCCGTAGTCCTCGCAGCGATCCTCCATGGGCAGTCGGAATGCGCGCACCGTCGCCGAATGGAACCGCACCATGCCGATGCGCGATTCGACCTCGGGATCCAGCAGCGGAATCGGCGCGCGGCTGACGTCGCGTGCGTCCAGGCAACCCGCCTGCGCCATGACGCGTCGAAAATCTTCCGTATACAACGCGCCGCCGAGGCATTCGCCGAGCAGCACCGGGTCTTCCCGCAGCGGCGTCGGGATGCGGCGGTCGGCGAAGACATCGGAGAAGTAGAGCTCACCGCCGGGCTTGAGCACGCGGAAGATCTCCGCGAAGACGCGCGCCTTGTCGGGCGCGAGGTTCAGAACACAATTCGACACGACCACGTCGACGCTGGCGTCCGCGATCCCGCATGCGGCGAGATCCTCGATCACGCCATCGACGAACTCGACGTTCGATGCCGCGTAGCCGAAGCGCTGGGCATGCCAGTCGCGGTGGCGTCGCGCGACATCGAGCTGTTCGGGTGTCATGTCGACACCGATCACGCTCCCTTGCGGGCCGACCAGGCGCGACAGGATGTACGCATCGCGCCCGCTGCCGCAGCCCAAGTCCAGCACTGTGCAGCCTTCGAGCGCCGGCGGCAGTGGCGAGCCGCAACCGTAGAACCGGTCGAGCACGTCCGGGTGCAGGTCGCCGATGACCGCACGTGCCTCGGCGGACATCGCCTCAGCCGGGCAGCAGGCGCCGGTTTTTAGATCCTTGGAGGACGAGAGCGTGCTGCCGTAGTACTCACGGACGGAGTCATGGAGTGCGTCGACGGTCATGGAATATCTCAGCGGACGAGGAATGCGATGAAGTAGGCGATGACTGCCGCACTAGGCAGGGTCACCAGCCATGCGAGCAGGATCTGGCGCATGACGCCGCTGCCTGCCGTGCCATTGCGTGCAGCGAGGCCGAACAGCGCGCCGGTGCTGACGTGCGTGGTGGAGACCGGCAGCCCGAAACGCGACGCGAGCAGCACCAGTGCGGCGGTCACGCCGTTGGCGGCGAGGCCCTCGGCAGGATCGATACGCGTGACGCGATACGCAAGCGTCCGCGTCACCCGCTGTGACGCCACCAAGCCGCCAGCCGCCATCGCCACCATGACCAGCGCGAACGCGCGCGTGGATCCGATCCCGCCGGCCGCCATCAGCGCCGTGATCTTCGGCGTGTCGTTGAGGCCGCGCGCGAAGCTGACCGTCGCGGCGCTCGCCACGTGAGCCAGGTCGGCAAGTCGAAGGCGCCGGCCCGGCATGTCGATCACGGCGAGGGTGCCGTCGGCGGCTACCGTCAGTTCCGTCGTTGCGGGCTCTTCGACGGTAACGCGCGCCTGTTCCTGCGTCGGGTTCGGACGCGCAGCGGAACGGCCCGGTTCGCCGGCACGGCTGCGCAGCACCAGTGTCGCCAGCAGCAGCGCGAGTACGAAAGCGATGACCGGCGACGTCACCAAGGGCACCGCCATCGTCGACAGCGCGACGCCCAGGTGCACGTTGGCCGGTGCAAACGCATAGCCCGCGCCGAGCAGTGCACCGATCAGCGCATGCGTCGTGGAGATGGGAAGGCCGGCGGCGGTCGCGATCCACACAGTGGCGGCGCCCGCCATCGCGACGCTCGCCAGGAACGGCAGCGCGGTGGTCAGATCCGACGGCACGATCCCATGGCCGCTGAAGGCCTGCAGCAGCCCGCTCGCGAGTACCGCCGCCGCGATGCCCCCAAGCCCGGTGGCGACCGTCGCAATGACGAGCGCGGGACGTTGCCGCACGACGCCGGAACCGACTAGCGTCGCAGCTCCTTTGATGTTGTCGTTTGCGCCGTTCGCCGCGGCGAGTAACAGTGTCGCGACGAGCAGCAAAATAGTGAGCACAGCGGCCTCCAGGTTAATGACGTTGCATCGCGAAATAGCGGGCGGCGAGTTGCAGCAGCCGCTGTGGTGCGTGCGCGCGTTTCCAGCTGCCCGCCACGAAGCGGTTGGCTTCGCTGTAGGTCGGGTAGACGTGGATCGTCGACAGCAGCTTGCTGAGCCCGAGGCCGTGCTTCATCGCGAGCACGAGCTCGGCGAGAAGCTCCGGCGCACGCGCGCCGACGATCGTGGCGCCGAGGATGCGGTCGGACCCGTGTGCCGTAACGACTTTGACGAAGCCGCTGTCGCGGCCATCGGCGATGGCACGGTCGAGGTCGTCGAGGCCGTAGCGCGTGACTTCGAACGCGATGCCTTTCTCGCGCGCCTCGCCCTCGGTCAGACCGACCCGGGCGATCTCGGGGTCGGTGAACGTCGCCCACGGCACGACGCGCAGGTCCTGCCGGAACCGCCACCACGGCCGCAGCAAGGCATTCAGCACGGCGTAACCGGCCTGATGGCCTGCGACATGCGTGAACTGGTACGGCCCGGCGACGTCGCCCGCCGCGAAGATGCTGGGCACCGACGTGCGCAGGAACGCGTTGGTGCCGACCGTGCGGTTCTCTTCGATGCGCACGCCGAGCACCTCCAGTCCGAACCCGTGCGCGTTCGGCGTGCGGCCCAGTGCGACCAGGATGCGATCGAATGGAATACGGACCTCGACGCCGTCGTGCGTGCAGACGAGCGTTCCAGAACCGCCGGCCGCGGCCTCGACGCGGTCCGCGGAATGGCCGAGCCGGACGTCGATGCCCTCGGCGTCGAACACCGACTTCAGGCACGCCGACGCCTCCGGATCCTCGCGTACCAGCAACCGGTCGGCACGTTCCACGAGGACCACCGTGCAGCCCAGCCGCGCGAAGGCCTGCGCCAGCTCGCAGCCGATCGGCCCACCACCAAGCACGAGCAGGCGATGCGGACGCTCGCGCAGGTTCCACACCGTGTCGGACGTCAGTGGCTCGACCGCGTCCAGCCCCGCGATCGGCGGCACCGTCGGTTTCGCGCCGGTCGCGAGGACGATCGAGCGCGCCGTGATCGTTCGGCCACATACCTCAACGGCCCACGGCGTGCGAATCGTCGCGTCGCCGCTGATGACGTCGACCCCCATGCCCGTATAGCGTTCGCGAGAGTCGTGCGGCTCGACCCGTGCGATGACGTCGCGGATGCGTTGCATCACCGCCGCGAAGTCGACGTCCACGGATCCGCAACTGACCCCGTACCGCTTCGCATCACGCACCTGGGCGGCCACGTGCGCGCTGCGCAACAAGGCTTTCGACGGCACGCAGCCGGTGTTGAGGCAGTCTCCGCCCATGCGGTCACGTTCGATCAGAGCGACCTTCGCGCCGACGGTGGATCCAATGTAGGACGCGACCAGTCCCGCGGATCCGGCGCCGATCACGACGACGTTGTAGTCGAAGCGGGACGGGCGACGGTGACCTGCATTCGCGCGTCCGTCGCGCATCGCCTGCAATGCGCCCTTGGTCGCGATCGGTACCGCACCGAGCAGGAGCAGTGCGAGAATCATCGACGGCGACAAGACATCGCTCGGGGAATGCAGCACCGCCAGCTGCCGTCCCGCATACACATAGGCAACAGTCGCCGGCAGCATCCCGATCTGGCTCACCGGATAGAACGTTCGCAGGCGAAGTGGGGACAGCCCGGCGAGCACGTTGACCAAGAAGAACGGAATCGCCGGCACCAGCCGCAGCGACAGCAAGTAGAGCGCGCCATCGCGCCGGATACCTTCGTCGAACTGGTCGAGCTTCTCGCGATAGCTACGGCGCAACGGCTCGCGCAGCAGCCGGCGGCTGGTCAGAAAGGCCATGCTCGCCCCGATGGAGCTCGCGAACGACACCAGCGCCACGGCTTCGACGAAACCGAACAGCGCGCCCGCCGCGAGTGTGAGAACCAACGCACCCGGCATCGCGAGCGCGGCGGCGACGGCGTAAACGACGAAGAACAAGGCTGCGGATGCAGTGGGATGCTCCGCGACCCGCAGGGCCAGTTCTGCGTGTCGCACGTTGAGCGTCTCCAGCGTCAGCCACCCATGCGAATCCAGCTGCCACGCTGCGACGCCTGCCAACGCCAGCAGGAGCGCCGCGCCGATGACGCGCGCGCGATGGGAGGCTGGCGGCGATTGAATTTCTGGATCCATGTCCACTAGAGCCATGGATCGCCGAAAAGGATTCGGGACCTACAAAATTCCTTTGCGCGGAGAGAGGCGCGGCTGAATGGGTCAGCCTGATCTGCGAGCCGCGTCCATGCAGGCCGATCCGCCGTCCGCGGCGAGCGAACGACCGGCTTCATTCGCTGGGCTCGCGACGGGCCTGATCGTTCCGCACGGTTACCGAGACGAACGGGAGCGTCAGCAAATACCCGAGTGACGCCGTGGGGGCCGGGCGCGTCTCGACCAGGCCGATTCTCATGGTCTGCTGGTCCAGCTCGCGCGAACTCGGCGAGGTTCGGAGAAGACGGTCCCAGACGCTCAGAAAGTTGCCGAAATGACAGTCGGTGTAGACGCGCAAATCCGAGTGGTGCAGACGGTGCCAAGCCGGCGTGACCAGGAGCAGCGCGACCGGGCGCTCCCATCGCCGCGGCAGTTGCAGGTTTGCGTGCGTCATCAGCGAAAACGACGCGAGCAGGATCTCGTAGCCGGCGACCGCTGTGCCGGTGGGCCCGACTAGGATCACCAGCACAATTTTGTACAGCGCGGAGATGAGGATCTCGGCGGGATGGAAGCGCAGTCCGAGGGTCGCGTCGAACTGCGGGTCGCTGTGGTGCACGCGATGCACGCGCCAGAGGGAGGGAATGCGGTGGAACGCGCGGTGCTGCAGATAAAGGCCCAGGTCGAAGGCGATAATGGCGAGAAAGGCTTCGGTCGCTGGTGTCCAGGCCACGTGGTTCAGCAGGCCTAGGTGATGCGTGACCGCGAAAGCCGTGACAGCAACGACTCCGTTCGGCAGCAGCACGCGGGCGAGGAGGGCCGAGCCGAACCCCAACACCACGTTGGTGAATTTGCGGCGCAGGCCGACGCCGTCGCGGCGAAAGCCGAAGCCGCGTTCGAGAACGAGCAGCACCACGAGTAGCGCTGCCAGGACCACGAATCTCTGCGCGATCAAGCGGTGCACCATCGGATTTCGGGACGGGGCATCACCACCGAATCGACAGGCCGGGTACCGAGTCCGCGAGTGACGTTGTTTCCCAGCACTCTGGTGTGAGAAGCACTGGAATCGATCGACTTGCAGATACAGACGCGAGTTGCTTCGCCGGCTGACGGGCTGCCGAGAGTCGGCGGCAGCACCACGACGCTACCGCAGCTGTCCTTGCCACGAATGCCGTCCACAGCCCTGCTAGGACCCCACGGCCGCGGCAAGAGCCGACACGTGCTCGTCGCGACGTCGGGGCGACTGCGCGCCTTCGCCATACCGGGCGTTAGCAGCGTTGGTTGTGGTCGCGGCATCCGTGGCTCAGGACTTCGCCGGCCCCGGCATGATGGCGCGACGCCCGAGCGTCAGCATTCCCTGCTTCTCGAGTTCCTTCAGCACGCGACTGATCGCTTCGCGGGTGCTTCCCAGCTCGTCGGCGAGTTCCTTGTGGGACACGGCGATGCAGGCTTCGCCGTTCCGGCGTGCCTGGTCGACGCGGCGCAGGATCCGCTCCCGAAGGCCTTCGAAGCTGGTCTCACCGGCACGCAGCAGCAGCGCGGCGACGTTTCCGGTCAGAGCACGCATGACGAACGTCCGGAATGGCGGTTCTTCGAGCAGCGCCGAAAAGTGCCGGGTCGGAACCCGAAGCAGGGTCGTCGCGCCCTCGGCGACCACGTCGACCGGCGCGGACGCCTGGTAAAGCGATAGCACGGTCACGGTGCAGAGATCTCCGGCGGGAACCCGATGAATTCCGAGGCTCCGCCCGTCGCGTGAGTTCGCACGGATCCGCAGCGCACCAGACAGCACGATCGAGAAGTAACGGTCACAACCGCCGTCGGTTCCGCTGACTTGCGCGCCATCGGCGAAACGCGCCACGCAAGATTCCGTGAGCGCGCACGCCCAGCGCTCGCCGGTGATCGCCTGCGTCGACGGGTGCCGGTCCAGAAGTGACCGGTCGAAGGGCAGGTCGTATGTCACGGCTGCGCGGTGAGCCCTTGCGCGGCATGAAACACCGCGGCGCTGGCGCGCGCGCCGCGTGCGGCGGCCTGGCCCTCGGTCAACGAACTTACATCGTCGCGCGCGCTCACCGTGCTGCCCGACTGCGTTGCGACGTGAAGCCGGCGGCCGCCGAACCGGCCTCAGCGAGAGGTGTGTTCATACGTATCCCGTCTCCGTCACTCGGCGCCCTCCCGGCAGACATGCCTATGAGAGGCATACGGATCGGAAAAGGATTCGCCGCGGCATGACCGTCCGTCGCGCGTGCAGCCCGGTACCCGGAACAGGCCGACGGGGACCGTTGCTCGCCTCGGTGCCCATGCTCTGCCGGCGCGACGGTAAGGCCATAACGATTTTCTAACGAGCGGCCCCGCCGGTCGGACCATTCCCGGCCTCGGTATCAATGGTTACTGAATGTCGCGTGACGGCATCGTTTAATTGTGACGCGGGGCAAATTTCGGGGAACAGCGGTTCAGGCCGCGTTTGGACAACGATTCAGTCGGCTGGCGCGCCGCTTTGGGCATCAGTCCGGCCGGCGACGGGTCCTGATGTCCCGGCGGATGCCCGAGCCAAGCAGCCCACAGCACAGATTTCGACCCCGGCAAGCGGGGTCTCGCCCGCCAACACTCAAGGATCGATCCATGCGCGCACCAACTCGAATTCACGCACTGACCTTCGCCTGCATCATGGCGATGGCCAGCGGTACGGCCGCCGCCAGAACAGTCGCGACCGACTGGAACGACGAAGCACTCCAAGCCATCCGCACCACGCATCCCGGCCCGCCGATGGTCGCGCGCATGCTGGCGATGACCGACACGGCGATGTACGACGCATGGGCCGCCTACGATGCGCGGGCGAATGGCACGGAGCTGGCCGGAGAGCTGCGCAGGCCGGCGTCCGAACGCACCGATGCGAACCGGAGCAAGGCGGTCAGCTACGCCGCCTATCGCGTGCTGCTCGACCTCTTCCCCTCGGAGGCCGCGAGCTTCAGGGCAAGGATGACCGCCCTCGGCTACGACCCCGACGACAACTCGCAGAACCTCAACACCGCAGTCGGGATCGGCAACGTCGCGGCAGCGGCACTGCTGCAGAGCCGCCACCACGACGGGTCCAACCAGCTCGGTGACATGCATGCGGGCGCGTACAGCGACTACACCCAGTACGTGCCCGTGAACTTCTTCGACCAGATCGTCGACCCCAACCACTGGCAGCCGCTGCGGGTGTCCGACGGGCACGGCGGGTTCGTGACGCAGACCTGCATCGCCCCCTTCTGGGGACGGGTGAAGCCGTTCGCGCTGCACGGCTACAACCAGTTCCCGGTCACGAACCCGGCCAGGTACGGCACGCCGGAGTACCGCAAGCAGGTGCTCGAGATCGTCCACTACAGTGCGACGCTCGACGACCGCAAGAAGGTCATCGCCGAATACTGGGCCGACGGCCCCAGGTCCGAGCTGCCGCCGGGCCACTGGGTGCTGTTCGCCAAATATGTTTCCGAACGCGACCACCACACGCTGTCGCAGGACGTCACGATGAATTTCGCGATGACCAGCGCGGTGCTCGACGCCAGCGTGGCCGTCTGGGGCTACAAGCGGCAGTTCGATTACATCCGTCCGGTCAGTGCGGTCCATTACCTCTTCAAGGACCGTCCGATTCTCGCGTGGGGTGGCCCGGGCAAGGGCGCGCGCGTGATGAACGGGCGCGACTGGCAGCCTTACCAGGCCAGCACGGTCGTTACGCCGCCTTTCTCGGAGTACGTATCCGGCCACAGCGCGTTCAGCGCAGCTGCTGCGGAAGTGCTGAAGCTGTACACGGGCAGCGACAGGTTCGGCGCGTCGGTCACGAGTCCCGCGGGCTCGTCGCGCGTCGAGCCCGGGCTGGTGCCTGCACACGACGTCACGTTGTCGTGGCCGACGTTCTCCGCGGCCGCGGACGAGGCAGGGATCTCGCGTCGATATGGCGGAATTCACTTCGTCCAGGGCGACATGCAGTCGCGCGCATTGGGCCGCAAGGTCGGCGCCCAGGCCTTCGCGCTCGCCAGCGACTACATCAGCGGTCGCGCCGGAAACTGATCTGACGCAGGCCTAGGGACGGTATCTCCACGGATGCCGTCCCGATTGGCGTGTCGTTCAGTGCTGCCGAACTCGTCTAGTTCTTGGCCGCCCCTAGTGCGGTCCGATTCGGCGTCGCGACCGCGATGCCGAGTTGATCGCAACGGCAGACTCACTACGCGGCGGAGGCGTCGCCGTCCACTGGACACGCGGCGAACGCGGCATGCGTCGAGCCGTCAACAAGACTGATGGGCTGGCGGGCTGCGCACTGAGCCGTGTCGCGACCTCAGCGGCCCTAGCGACCGCTGCCTTCCTCAACGGAGCGTCAGGTCTCTGGGTGCGCAATTCGACCGTTGCACGTGCCATAGCCGTACTTCTGATGGGGCGCACCAGCTCGTCCGACGTCACATTGGGTCGAAAGCGGACGCTAACGCGGCTACCGCGGATCCGCCCAGCTCGGCGCGTCAGGCAAAGCGCCTGTCCACTCGGGCGGCGGCAGCTCGATTTCAGGCATGACGGTCGCTGCTTCCACGGGTAACCGCGGCGCGTTGGCAACGGTCAGTGCCCGCAGTGCGTCGCTCTTCGTCAGAACTGCAGCCACCTCACCAGCGAGCACACCGAACATGTCTGCGATGAGCAGGCAGAGCCAAACCTCAGACATTTGGAATCCATTCCTTCTCCGGACAAGCTGTTCGAGTCCCGCGTGAGCGTAGCTATGGAACACGTGTGTTTGTTCCAGGATTGTCGAGCCGAGACGTTGCAGCTCTTGCGGCCCTCGCTTCGCCAAGTAGCGAGCCAAGTCATCCAAGTCGGGTTTTGCTCTCCCCGCGACAAAAACGCTCGACCGAGTCAAAGTCCGCGACGTAGACGAGCCAAAGCGCACGAAATGTCGTTTCCATCAATGCTCGGATCAACGCGTGTGCTGTCGCAAAGTGCCTGAAGCGCACCAGGGTCGCGATCGCAGCATGGTGTTCCATGGCCAGAAGAATCGCGTCGTGGGCTATGGCACTTCGCAGCGCCGACGGAAAAACAGCGTTCTGGAAGGCGTCGACGTAGCGCAGGTGTAGCCCAACCGACTCATCCGCGCGCCCGTCGAGCTCAGGTGGTTGAGGTTGCATTGCACGAGTCTAAAAGGACGCTGGACCGCCTGCGACGTCCGCTTTCGGCCAAAAGCGGACCTCGGCTGATCAACGTCGGCAATGTGGTCGGTCCCAACCGGAACAGTCATGCTGCTCGACATGTGCATGCAGCCGGGTTGGCATACGGGGCTGGTGGACTAGAACTGCATATCGCTGGGTTCCATAGCGCCAAAAACCTGTTTCAGAATCTGCATGGCCGTCATCAGCACGGTGCTTGATGAGTAATTGGGCCACGCGAGGTCCTGCCGCCCTCAGAGGCGCAGAGCGGTGAAACCTAAGCCAGCTTTCGGATGAGTGTTTCGGCGATCTGTATGTCCGATCGTCGCACGAACATCGTGACGTACTGAGCCGTTCGAACTCGAATGTATTGAACTTGCGCGAAATCGAAACGGGCATAGATGCGTTTGATAGGGACACCCGTTCGTCGACTGACGCGTGACATCGATTCGTAGGTCTCATCAAAATGATTCACTGACGCTCGGCACGGGTAGATGCGGCCGCGAAATGTGCGGCACTGCAAGTGACCTGCCCGTTTCAGACCGGTGATCACCGCGTCGGCGCACTCGAGTTGCGTGGCGGCAACGCGCACAGTGACGCACACATCGCCGTCGCGCATGCCGGCGACGAGAGCCTCAATCGCCGCAGCCTTCACCTGCAGGCGCCCACCAAGTCCCGGCCCCTTGGTGAGTCGTCCCACTACGAGATCCGGATCCTCCAGCAGACGTTCGTAGACGGTCGCTTTTTCCGCTGGCGATGCGTGCGAAGCAGTGAGTGCCTGATCAAGGCTGGTGATTCCTTCGGCGCGTAGAAGGCGCTTTCCTCGGAGCAGTCCGTTCAAGCGCGCAGCCAGCGCCGCCACGTCTTCGACCGTCAGGGATTGCGGCATCGCCGCTCGATGGTTGCGCTGATACAGTCCTGAGTCGCACATCGCCTTCAGAGTCTCGATCGAAACGCCCACTTGTTTTGCAGCCCTGCGAATACATGCCGCGGGGTGGCGAGATTGCGACTGCCGAAACGCACGTGCGTGCTCCAGATCAACGACGGTTGTGCGTGTGCCGTCGGTGGCCACCTTCTTGGACTTGATCTCCCCGGCGCGAACGAGCTTCTGCAACGTCAGGATATGGAGCCCCGTGACCTCGCAGGCCTCGCCGTAGGTTCCCCAGCGAAAAGTAAGATCGGGGGCGAGCGCGTCGCTGCTGTCCCGGGCAACCGTCGAGCGCGTCCAGTGCTGGCTGGCAAAGCGGTGCACCTCGTCGCGGATGAATTGAAATGCGGTCGCTCCACCTTCAACATTCTTGATTAGCGACCCCTTGAGCCAAGCAAAGAGTCGATGGAAGGCGGGCAATGATTGCGGGTCGGACACGGACGCGCTGTAACGGTCGGCAAGGAACAAGCGAAAGTTGTGGGGCCAGTCCGACAACGCATGTGCCACCGCGTTCAACTCACTCCGGTAGTTCTTACGGGCTTTCGAACGTTCCCGCCCCACGCCATCGCCTTGAGCGACGAAGCTGAGCGTCCAGGTCAACTTGCACAGCTGCCGGAGGGTCAGGTGCTGCAGGTGGCGCCACTGTGCGGGTACTGGCTCGCCCAGCTGGTCACGATAGGTCATCGCACGCAGCAGGCCCATTAGATCCGCGAGATGCGTCGAGACTGGCCGGGTGGGCCAGGCGGTCAGATCCGCGCCGCACTTGCATTGGTTCGTCCGCTTCCTAGACCATCGAAGTTGCTTGTCGCACTGCGGACAGGTCGATACGAGTTCGACGCTGTGACGCGGACACGCGGCTGCCTGCGTCAGCTCCCAGAACGCCTCGCAGCGACGGCCATCCTTGAGGCACAACGGACAGATCTTCGGCTCTCGACTGCTGACCTCGGCGCTGGGCAGGTCATTGCCGAAGACGCGCACGAAGGCTCTCGGGCGCGCGGAGGGCCGCATCGTCAGCCGCTCGATCTCTGCGGCCTCCAAGTGCGCCATCTCGGCCAACGGCGCGGCGTCGAGTCGCCCGATGGTCGATCCATACCACCGCCCGTTCAGGGCGGAGGTCACGTAGGAGATCGAGGGATAGCCGTTGGCCTCCGTCAGGTGAAGCGCGTAGCCCATGAGGGACTCGTAGGCGAGCGGCTTGGGGGTGACTACAAGCTTCATAGCGCCCTCCCGAGCTCGCGTTTCAACCGCTCCCGATCCCCGGCGCCGCGACGCGTTTGAGTTGTCCCGTCGCGTGCACTCGAAGCCGGGGCGCCGCGACCGCTGCTGGGCGTCTTGTGCGCGGGAGCCGCCGTGGCCTCGCCGCCGTGGACGGACACGGAGGCACTGCGGTCGGCGACGGGCTCAAGAGCGGCAGTGGTAAGCACCGCCGTGCGCACGTCCTCGCCCATTAATTCAACCATCCCGGCTCCGAAGGGGCCGCCCTCCACGGGAAAACGCTCGGCGGACCAGATCGCCCGCCGGTAGGCCTTGCCGAAATCCTCGAGCCGGATCTGCAGCGTCCCGGCGCGGATCGCATTGCGCACGACCCGATCCAGGAGTTTGGCCACCAGGCCGATGCGGCCGGCGGTGGCGAGATACATCCGCAGTGCCATTTCGCGGCTATCCAATGCGGGCATGTCGAACGGTTGCAACTCGCGCTGGAACTGACGGAGCACGCCGCGGAACTGGGCGACGGATGCCGGATCCGTCCAATCGAAGAGCGGCATCCGCAGGGCCGCATCAAAGCGGCCCACCAACTGCGGGTGATCGTAGACGACCGATGCCGCGATCGGGAGCCCAACAGCGACGAGACCGTACTTGCGCGATTCGATGAAGACCTTGAGCCAGTCGGCGAGCACGTCCAGCTTCTTTTTTTGCCCCTTGTCGCAGATGTGCTGGAACTCGTCGAGAACGATCATCCTGCACTCGACCGCGTCGAGCATGGTGTAGAGACGCTGGGTCATGTTGGACTCCGTGCCGCGACTCCAGAACGGGTCGCCGAGGCCCTTGAGCAGCGCCTCGAGCAGTGACTTCAGGGTGGCCTTGGCCGGTGCGACGGCGTAGACGATGCGCTGGACCGCTTCGCCCCGCCCCTGGCTCGGCAGGTAGGTGTCGAACAAATCCTTCACGACGCTTGATTTTCCGGTACGCGTGTCGCCGGTGATGAGCACGAACACCGGCGTCGCCGTGTGCCCGACCGAGTCATACGCCTCGACCAGCTCATCAAAGATGTCGCGATACACGTCGTGCTCGATACGGATCCGCGAGACAATGTTGTAGTACTGCTTCAGATTCGCAGCTTTCTTGGCCGTCATCGGTGGCCTCCCGCGACCCGTCGACTGGAAAACTCGGGAACGGCATCCGCTGCAGCATCGGGCGGCTGCGCATCGTCGTTCTTCTTCCGCGTGCGGCGCGCCCGGGCAATTGGTGGGGCGGCACCGTCACCCGCATCCGCCTGGGCACGTTCCGTCGCAGCCGCAGCTTGACCTGCAGCTGCAGCCATCGCCGCCGCCGCATTTGCCGTCTCATCGGCGTTGACCCGCGGCTCAGGGGGAACCACCGTGCAATCGTCCTGAAGAAACCGCTGTTGCTTGTTGCGGGTCTTCTTCGAGCCCATCGCCATGTCCTCGCGGATCATGTCGCGGATGCGGTTGCGAGCGTCCAGCAGGCTGATCTGGCGAGCGTCTTCGTCGAGGACACGCGCTCGGTATCGTCGGCAGACCTTGTGTTGCCACCGGGTCAGTCCGGCGGCGTAGTCCTGGTCCAGCGCTGGTACTTTGACAAGCGTCTTGCCGTCAGGTGCGACGACGATGAGCGAGCCCAGGTCATCGTCGCAACTGCGTACTTCAACATCGAATTCGTGGCCGTGCTGCTC
Source organism: Lysobacter xanthus (assembly GCF_047159895.1). Classification (NCBI taxonomy): domain Bacteria; kingdom Pseudomonadati; phylum Pseudomonadota; class Gammaproteobacteria; order Lysobacterales; family Lysobacteraceae; genus Lysobacter; species Lysobacter xanthus. The sequence goes on along the minus strand of NZ_BAAGAB020000001.1, from coordinate 201,990 downwards.
GCGCAATGCGCCCAGCTCTGCACTGTTATAGAACAGCGAATCGAACTCGATGCCCTTGTGGGTCAGGCGCCGCATGTCCGATTTGCTGAAGGCCGATTCGAGCGTGAGTGAGGAGGGCGGAAGAAAACGGTCTACCGTCCCAATGCTCTGGTCCCACACCAACGAGGGCGGCCGATTCTTCAGGCCCCGGTGGTCCTCCTGGTGGTAGACGTCGACGATCCACGTGTGGACGACCCGACGCAGGGTTCCCAGCGTCATGACGGCATGCTTGGCGGGGTCGTAGTCGCCCTTCAGCACCAGATTCGAGAACGTCTTGCCCTTCATGTCCACCAGGAGCCCGGTGTTGAGCGTCCCGAAATGGCGTTCGACCTTGCCCTTGTACCAGGGCTTGCGGCGCGGACAGAACTGGACGGCGATGCCGAACCGTCCCGCGCCGGCTTCAAGCGCTCGTGCGTGGAATTCCATGCCGTTGTCGACGACCAACATGTCCATGATGCCCCAGGCGTCCCATGCGCACTTCGCGTCGGGCGAAGGGTCTTTCGGACGCAGCGCATGCCGAAGCGCCCGGGTCATGCTTACGCTGCTGGGCTCCTCGAAGCTCAGGTAGTAGCCGAGGATGTACCGGGTGAACTCGTCGATCACGACCGTCAACCACGGCCGTCCCAGCGGCAGACCGGTTCGTTCGTCGATGACGAACACGTCCATTCGACAGTGGTCCATGCAAGCCCGGCCCAATGGACGCTGCGCATCAACCCCCTTGGTTGCGAAGCGGAATTTGATGTCGGCGACGCGCTGTCCGAATCTCGCCTTGCACACGTCATAGGGCGCCAGCTGCGCGATCTGACGCTTCAGGTAGTCATACGAGGGCGCCTTTAATTGCTCTGCGCGCAGGCGCGTCACGTTCTCAACTGCGACCATGCCCTTGAGGTCCTTGCGGAGCGAGGTGATCGTGGGGCGCTCGAGCGTCAGGTAGCGCGTCTCGATCATGTCTTCGACCATGCGGATCACGATCGGGTCGTAGCGCTCGTCCCGGTTGCCCTTCTCCAGATGGCGGTCGATGAGAGCCCGAATGTCCTTGTCGGCGTCGTGGTAAACGCGGATCCATTTGGCGACGGTGGTGAAGTGCGGCGGGCGGTCGAAGGTGAACGTGCCCTTCCAGAGCGCCGTGTCGTCCCAGACCTCCTTGATGACGGGCGTCATGATGTTTTCCGAGCGTGGCAATGGGCTCAATCGTGAGACGTAGACGAGCTTGGCTTTGGCGCGCTCCTGTTGCTCCTGCGAGTAGCTCTGGCGGAAGGCATCGGTGTGGGCGTGCCGCAAAGCCTCGCGGACCGCCTCATCACTGTCGGGAAGAGGGCGGTCGCCAAACACCAGCTCGCCGCGGCCCCATGCCGCCAGCAGATCGGCCACGGAGCGTTCGAGAAAGCGACCGGCGCGCAGATCCTCAATCGCCAGGATGCCGTTCCCAAGATGTCGTGCAACACGGTAGAGGCCGTCACTCTGGACGAAGCGATTACCTACGCGGAAGGCGCCAGCAGCCATGGGGCAGCCTCCTCCTTGAGGGCGTGGGTTGCACACACAGGAGAGGCGTCGGTCAAAGGCTCACGCCAGTCGACGGCCGCATGTCCATCTGTGATGAGCTGCGCAACGTGCGCTGCCTGCACGCTCTGGTGTGCGGTCCAGCCGTAGTCGCCCAAGGTTTTGCCCAAGCCTCCGCGCAGATGTTCGAGCACCCGAAGTGAGTCGATTTCGCTCGTCGCATGGCGGGCGCGCCGCAGAATGCTTTTCGCGTTTTCGAGCAAGCTGCCGTGGCGCAGAGCGCTTTCCGTGAGCAGGTGGTACTCCCACCCAAGGCGTGAGAGCTCATTCTTGAGAACAGCGGTGCGTTCGTTGACCTCGGTGGTGACATCCTTATTGAACTTGATCTCGAGAAAGGCCTTGCGCCTCCCCACCTGCACGGCGTAGTCCGGAATGTGGCTTCGCGCCGTACCGCAGAGGCTGTAGTGGATCCGGGCGGGCTGCTCGGCGAACGAGGGAACCTGCGGCGAGGCGTCGAGCAGCAGTGCCGCTTCGTACTCGAGTAAGGACTCGCACTGCACCGTGCGCCCAAGCGTGAGGGAGGGCACCTTGAAGACCGGCCTTTGGGTGCCGCGATGCACGAGGTTGCGCATCCGGACGGCGCCGGGCGGGGGCAGGTCCACACGCAGTGGGCCGCCGTTCGACGCTGCGATCCGCAGGTATCGAAGTGAGGTCGGGATCGATCCGCCGTCCTCTGCGAGCGACAGATGTGTGCTCGATGAGCGTTTGCGCACCATAGGCGCAGTGGATTTCATTGGATGCAGCCTCCCGCGACCGGTGCGCGGCACCGGTCGTTGGTTGTGTCCTGACGGTTCGCCGGTCGAAGTGACAGCGCGGTTTTATTGACCGCACGGCGAGACGGGATAGACTGGGAGGCACTGAGGTGACAGAACGCAGTGCCTCAACGAACGGCCCGGGTTGCGACCCCGGGCCGTTGTCTTTTGCAGCCCTGAAACAGCTACGGTTTCATGGGCGACTCCTTCGTTTCGGCGGCCGCTTCGAGCGCGGCCAAGTGAGCTGCGAGCTCGTCCGAGCGTGCGTAGACACCGCGCGCCTGGCCGGGCATCGGGTAGAGCGAAAGCGAAATCGTCTTCGCCAGCCGAGCCCGCTGAAAGGCGCGTTCGTTGGCAAACCCGAGCGCCTGCCACAGGCTCTGACCGCTCACTCGCGTGTAGGGGCTCGTCGGCTCTCGCTGGGGCACGGGGTCCTTGTCGGATGCGGTGACAGTCGGCTAATTGCAACCTGCGGCGGTCACAGCGACAACCCGGGCATAATTCGTCGGTTTCCCACTCCAAAGCGGCGCATGCGAACTGCGGATGACCTGGCCTACCGGGCGAGGAACTGGTTGTGGTATTGGCGGGTGCGACAAGTCTCCGGGCTCTCCAACCAACAGCTCGATGAGAAGGCGTTCGGCGACGTGGAGCGGAAGCGCCACTTTGAGCGCATCCAGCACACCGCCTCGTCGCCCGATCGGGTCGCGCTGCTAGGGGGCCGAACACTGCTTGAGGCTGTAGATCAATGGACGCTGCCCAAGAGCGATGCAGCACAGCCGTTTGCCGAGGCGACCGCTGCGTTCCGTTCGAGGCTCTGGGAGTTTCTCGCACGGCGGGACATTGCGCCGGCGGAGTACACACGTTTCATCGAAGACGTGGTCGCTGCGCGGGGCTGGCACCGGGCGCAGGCTCAAGATCTTGGGCTGTATCGAGAGTTCCTTGGAGACATGGAGCCCGCCATCGGACCGCCGGGCGGCACGGCGTACAGCGCGATGCTTCACAGGCTGGTCAATGACGCCAAGCCTGAGTCCCTAGCAGTGCTCATCGCGCTTTTTCGGGAGGCTCTCTACGGCGTGCGCTTGGAGGAAGCGCTCTTGATCAAGTCCGCAGTCACGACTGCGGTCGGGTGGATGTGCCATCAGCTGCGTCTTCCGGAGTCACTCGAGCGCTTGCTGGATCGCCTCGTCGACGACCGCATTCTCGCGAATGTCTGGATTACGGAAGCCGATTGGCGTGCTCACACTGGTCGACGTGCCGGCCTCGCAAAGAACTCACGTGACCGTCTCGCCGAGTTTCGCGCCTGGGTGGAGTGGTACGTCGAGAGGCGTCGACCGCGGTTCGAACCTGCCTACTGCCTCTCGCCGATCGTTCCTTCAGCACCTCGGGTTGACTGGCTCGAAGCGAATCGAGGCCTCCTCGAACAGGCCTACCGAGACATCATGCGAACGAACGGCGAAGGCCAATTTAGGCTGCTTGGCACGGGACAGATCGTGGATGCGCCTTGGCTCGATCGCGCACAGTTCAGCGCCCAGCTCGCTAAAGCACTCGGGCGGCCGGAGACGGCCTCGCCGCAGTTCTACTCAGATAGTCCGCCGCTTCTTATGGGAAGACTCCCTAACCCTTATTAGCGTCGGGCGCCGAACTCAACGGACCTAGCCGCAATGGCTCGCGGGGCACCTGACGCTACGTGGCCCCTCAGTTCCGCTCCGGCAGCGTTCTCCGCCCCAAGCCGCGGTCGCCAACCTTTCGTCGGCAGACAGGGATTTCATACAAAATACCTGTTGACGTCCATTCAGGACGGGCTTAGCGTAACGGTGTGGGCGCAGAAACGCATGCAGTTTCGCGATTCATGTACCCACAAAGACAAAGCCCGGCGTTGGCGCGCCGGGCTTTGGAAGACCAACCCGAGCCTGCGCCCGAGCCGATAACAGCACCGCCAGAGTGGCGGATTTGGTTCTTGGGGTCAACGCATGCTCATAACTTCGACCCCAGGAGGGTTCAGTTTTTATGAGCGATTTCAACATCTCCTGCCCACATTGCCGGGCGGCCTTCCAACTCACGAAAGCGCTGGCCGAGCCGATGTTGGCTGAGGCTCGTCTCAAGCTCGAGGCTGATACCGAACAGCGGATCGCAACCGAGCGCGACCACGCTGCGCGAGCTGCCCAGCAAGCCATCGAAGCAGCGATCGCGACCGAGCGGCAGGCAACACAGCAGGCCATGGCCGAACGTGACGCACAACTCCAGGCGGCCAAGTCCGCAGAGCTCGCGGCGCTCAAGGTGAAGGAAGCTGCTGAACAGGCTCGCCGCGATCTTGAGCTCGAGGTCCAGCGACAGGTTGAGGCACGTAGCGCCGAAATCGCGGCGAAGGCCATGGAGCAAGCAAAGGATGAAGTGGCTGCGCAGTTGGAAGCCGCCAAGTCACAGCTCGCTGCCAAGGACGAGAAGCTCAGGGCAGCGCAGCAGGCAGAAGTCGACGCGCTCAGGCTGAAGGCCGAAGCTGAAGAGGCCAAGCGCGAGGTCGACCTCGTAGTTGCCCAGCGCCTGGACGAAGAGCGGGCCAAGGTCCGCGAAGCGGCATACAAGGAACGCGACGACGCCAACCGCCTGAAAGTTGCGGAGAAGGACAAGCAGCTCGAGGCCATGCGCGAGCAGATCGAGGAGTTGCGCCGCAAGGGCCATAGCGTCTCTCAGCAGCTCGCAGGCGAAGTGGCTGAACTCGACCTCCTGGCACTCCTGCAGAAGGCATTTCCGGCTGACCGCTTCGAGCGCGTCGGAAAGGGCCAGAACGGCGGCGACCTGATTCAGACCGTGGTGTCTTCCGCGGGCGCATCAAGCGGCACGATCCTGTGGGAGTGCAAGCGCACCAAGGCGTGGCAGAGCCAGTGGCTGCCGAAGCTGCGAGAGGATCAGCGCGCAGCAAAAGCCGACATTGCGATTCTGGTTTCCGAAACGACGCCTCCCGACCTGGCGTCATTCGGACAGATGGATGGCATTTGGGTGACCTGTCCACAGACCCTCGTTCCTGTGGCGCAGGCGCTGCGCCAGGGGCTACTGGAGGTCGCAACGACACGGCGGGTGACCGCGCTCACCGACACGGCCAAGGACAAGGTCTTCGACTACCTGACGACTCCGCCCTTCCGCCAGCGAATGACTCGCATCGTCGAAGCGTACGAAGAGCTGCGCAGCGATCTCGACAAGGAGAAGAAGGCAATGAGTGCCCTGTGGAGTCGGCGCGAAAAACAGCTTGACCGAGTGCTGGGCGGCGTGACCGGATTCTACGGCGACTTGCAGGGTATCGCAGGCAGCAGCATGCCGACGTTGGAAAGCCTGGAGCTTCCCGGCCCTGAGTGCGACGAGCCTAAGCCACGCCTCGCGATGGTGTCAGGTTCTGACGTAGTCCCGGCTAACGACACCAAAGGACCCTGACCCATGCAATCGAGGCTGGCCGACGTCGCCGATGTCCGCACTGGATTCCCGTTCCGGGGCAAGGTGATGGACGACCCGTCCGGAAAGCTCGCCGTTGTCCAAATGAAGGACATCAGCGACGCCGGCCTCCTCGATGCAGGCGGTTATCTGCGGATCAACGAGGAGCCGGCCCACAGCCGGCACCTCCTCAAGCAAGGCGATGTGTTGTTGCAGTCGCGGGGAACCAAGTTCCCCGCCGGCGTAGTCGACGCGGAAGTCCATGGCATCGCCGCGCTGGGGCTGCACGTGCTGCGTCCTGGGGAACGGTTGCTGCCGGCGTACCTGGCGTGGGTGATGAATCACCCGGCGACGCGCGAGGCACTCCGCGGTATCGCCAGAGGCAGCTACATCCCATTCCTCTCGAAGAGCGATCTCGTGGATCTGAAGGTCCCGGTACCGCCTATCCAGACCCAACGCCAGATCGTCGAAGTGGCGCGACTTGAGCGGGAAACCGCCCGCCTTACCGCCCAACTTCAGACCCTGCGCGATCAACATTCCGCGGCCGTTACCTGGCGCGCCGCAACCAGAACCTGAGAGCCGAGACATGACTGACCAGAAATCCATCAACGACGCCGTATGGCGGGCCTGCGACACCTTCCGCGGCACCATCGACGCCACGATGTACAAGGACTACATCCTCGTGATGCTGTTCGTGAAGTACCTGTCCGACCTGCACAAGGAGAGGGCAGACGAGTACCGCAAGCGCTACAAAGGTGATGAGTCACGTGTCGCCCGCGCCATGGCGCGCGAACGCTTCTCGCTCCCGGGAGAGTGCGATTTCGACCACCTGTACGCGCAGCGGAAGCAGCCGAACATCGGCGAGCTCATCAACAAAGCGCTAGCCAAGATCGAAGACGAGAACAAAGCCAAGCTGGAAGGCGTGTTCCGCAACATCGACTTCAACAGCGAAGCGAACCTGGGCGAGACCAAGGAGCGCAACGCGCGCCTGGCTCACCTGTTGGAAGACTTCAACGACCCGCGCCTCGACCTGCGGCCGTCAAAGGTCGGCCACCGCGACGTCATCGGAGACGTTTACGAATTTCTGATTGGCAACTTCGCCTCGGATGCCGGCAAGAAGGGCGGAGAGTTCTACACCCCCGCCGAGGTGTCTCGGCTGCTAGCCACCATCGTGGCCCCCCAACCGGGCGATCGCATCTGCGATCCGTGTTGCGGCTCGGGATCGCTCCTTATCCGCGCCGGGCGCGCCGTAGGCTCGGATGACTTTTCGCTCTACGGGCAGGAGCCCAACGGCGCAACGTGGGCGCTCGCGCGCATGAACATGTTCCTGCACGACCTGGACAATGCCCGCATCGAGCGCGGCGACACGATCCGCAGCCCAAAGCTGATCGAAGCCGACCGCCTGATGAAGTTCAACGTCGTTGTGGCCAATCCGCCGTTCTCACTCGACAAGTGGGGCGCAGATACGGCAGCTCAAGACCCGTACAACCGGTTCTGGCGTGGTGCGCCGCCCAAGAGCCGCGGCGACTATGCCTTCATCTCACACATGGTCGAGACAATGAACGCCCAGGACGGGCGCGTGGGCGTCGTAGTGCCGCACGGCGTGCTGTTTCGTGGCGGATCGGAAGGACTCATTCGTCAGCGTTTGATCGAAGAAAACCTGCTGGAGGGCGTGATCGGTCTACCAGCGAACCTGTTCTACGGGGTTGGCATCCCAGCTGCGCTGATGTTCTTCAAGCGCAACAAGAGCGATAAGGGTGTGTTCTTCATCGATGCCAGTCGCGAGTTCGCGGAAGGAAAAAACCAGAATCGCCTGCGGGAAAACGATTTCGAGAAGATTGTTGGCACTTGGCGAAAACGCGAGAATGTCGACCGATATGCGCATCTGGCCAACTTTGATGAGATCCAGGAGAACGAGTTCAACCTCAATATTCCGCTCTATGTAGATTCCTTCGAGGAAGAAGAGCCCGTAAATCTCGACGCGGTGACGAAGGAAATGTCAAAGATCGAGGAGGAGCTCGCTAACGCTCAAAAAGCGCTTGCCAAGGCACTCGATGAGTTGGGGATCTGATCATGATTCGCGTCTCGAACGTCGTAGCAAGCTTGCGTGCGGGCGTCAGCCCAGTTTGCGAACCAGCTGCCCCTGGCCCCGAGGATTACGGGATCCTCGCCCTATCTGCAATTACATCCGGCGACGTCAGTAGAAGGAATGCAAAAAGATTGGCGGCCACTCGATTCAGAGACGAGTGGCCGTCTATCCGCAAAGGCACTGTCTTGGTTTCGCGCGCAAGCGGGAGCAGAGATCTTGTAGGCGCATGCGTTCTTGTTGAGAGAGACGAACCGAAGCTCGTTCCACCAGACACAGCCTGGGTGATTGAAGTTTCAAAAGAACATTCAGCTCGAGCGTTCGTCGAGTACCTTCGCTCGCCCAAGGGCCGAAAGGCCATTCATGAGATTGCACGCGGAAGCAACGGAACTTGGAAGATTTCGCAAGAATCTTTCTTGTCGCTTTGGATGCCCTCCCTCAACCCGGAAGTCGAACAGCGAGTAGACATCCTCTCGCAAGTCTTGGACGCCAACCTGTCGAGCCTCGGTGCTCTGGTTCGAGAAAAGCGCAAGTTTAAGCTTGGTATTGTGCAGCAGCTGCTTACCGGCACAAAACGCTTTCCAGAGTTCGTTGATAGCAGCGCGACCCAAGCCGGCGTTTTTAAGGAGCTGCCTGCCGATTGGAAGATCCTTAAAATCGGAGACATCGCCGCTGAATCAGTCGATCGAGGCGAAACCGATGGGGCAATTGTCTACTCGTGCACGAAGCATGATGGCCTAGTGCCTTCACTTGAGTATTTCGGAAGGCAGGTTTTCAGTCGCAATCTCAACGCATATAAGCGGCTGAATGTCGGTGATTTTGCGTATGCGACAAATCACATTGAAGAAGGCTCAATCGGGCTGCTACGCAAAGGCGGAAAGCCAGGGCTTGTGAGTCCAATGTACACGGTGTTTCACTGCCACGAGGTAGTGAACCCTGAGTTCCTTTTTGCGGTTCTAAAAACAGAGAACTACAGGCGGATCTTCGAAAGTCGAATGAGCGCGTCGGTAGATAGGCGCGGCAGTCTGCGTTGGAAAGAGTTCTCGAAGATTCGTGTTCCTCTGCCGTCGCTGCACGAACAGGATCGAATCGTAAGAGTGCTCGAATTGCTGGATTCCGAGATCTGGAAGCTAGATAAGCAACACGAGTTGCTTCGTCGATACAAGCGCGGCCTTATGGATCGTACGTTTTCTGGCGCGCTTTCGGTGGCTGCGTGAACGCTATTCCTAACAGTACTCCACCCTTCGCCGAGGACGCTGTATCACAGCTACCCGCTATGCACTTGTTGCAGAAGCTTGGGTGGACACTGTTGACCCCGGCCGCTGCGTTGAGAATGCGTGGGGGACGCAAAGGCGAGGTGCTGCTCCGGTCGATTCTTGAGAGTCAGATGGCAGCGATAAACAGCTTTGAATATCGCGGCGGCATATATCAATTTGATCGCTCCGGGATTGAGGAAGGCATCCGAGCCCTAAGCAACTTGGGCGACGATGGTCTAGTACGGACCAATGAAAAAGTCTGGGAGCTGATTCGCTTCGGCAAAGGGATACCGCAGACGGTGGACGGTGATACCAAGAGCTATACGTTTCGCTATATCGATTGGGAGCACCCAGAACGCAATGTCTTTCACGTCAGCGATGAGTTCAGCGTCGAGTCCTTCGGCACGACCAAGTCACGACGGCCAGACCTAGTGCTGTTCGTCAACGGCATTCCCTTTTCGGTCATTGAGTGCAAGCGCCCAGGCGACGTCGGTGGCCGGGAACCGCTGGAGCAAGCGATCTCCCAACAGTTACAAAACCAGCGCGAGGGCGAGATACCCAAGCTCTTCCATTACGCGCAAGTCCTTATGGGACTTACCGTTAATCAGGCCGCATATGCCGCAACCGGGACAGCGCTCCCGTTCTGGCAAGGCTGGCGTGAGCAGGTGTTTTCAGAGAACGACCTGTCCAGCTTGCTGCGCAGACCGCTGACCGCAGAGGAGTCCGATCAGACGTTTGCTAACGACGCTACCCGATCACCCGGTAGGACCAATGCAGCAGCCCGCGCTTGGTTGGACGGGGTCATTGCGTCCGGGCGGACCCCAACCGAGCAAGACAAGCTGCTCAATTCCCTTGCGACACCAGAACGGCTGCTAGCACTCGCTAGCCGATACACTGTGTTCGAAGGTGGTACCCGCAAGCTGGCGCGGTATCAGCAGTACTTCACAGTCGAGGAAATTCTGAGCCGCGTCGAGAACGTCGATGCCAACGGCGTCCGGCGCGGCGGTCTTGTCTGGCATACCCAGGGCAGCGGCAAATCGTTGACCATGGTGATGCTGGCGGAATCGCTTCTGGAAAAGTTCGCTGCGCTCAGCCCAAAGATCATCCTCGTCACCGACCGGGTTGATCTGGATGACCAGATCTACGGCACCTTTCGGGCGAGTGGCGTCCACACCCAGCAGGCGAGCACCGGCCGCCACTTGCTTGAGTTGCTGCAGAGCAGTCGAACGGAAGTCATAACGACCTTGCTACAGAAGTTCGAGGCAGCTGTGAATGCCAGGGAGGCTGAACTCGACAGCCCCAATATTTTCGTGCTGGTCGATGAGGGACATCGCAGTCACTCCGGGCAGTTTCATGCAGCCCTGCGCCGGGTCATTCCGAAAGCATGCTTCATCGGGTTCACCGGCACGCCGGTATTTAAGTCGCAGGTCCCTACGGTCGAGAGATTCGGGGGATTAATCGCGTCGGCGTACACGATCGATCAGGCGGTGGCGGACAAAGCCGTGGTGCCCCTCCTGTATGAGGGACGCCATGTGGAGCAACGCGTTGACCAGATTTCCATCGACGAGTGGTTCAGCCGCTACACGGCGGCGCTTACCGACGCCCAAAGAGCGGACCTGAAGCGGAAGTACTCCTCAGCCGACCAGTTGAATCGCACTGAGCAAAAGGTGCGCGCCATTGCTTGGGACGTCAGCGTCCACTTCCAGACCAACTTCAAGGGAACCGGGTTCAAGGGGCAATTGGTCACACCGTCGAAAGCTACGGCCCTGTTGTATAGGCAATTCCTACATGAGTTCGGAATGGTCACCAGCGAGGTGCTGATCTCGGGTCCGAGTTCCATCGAGGGCAATGAAGACGCGGACGAGGGCAAGGGTCGCGGCAGTCAAGCTGTGGACGCGTTCTGGGTCGAGATGATGAAGCGGTACGGCAATGAGTCGCGCTACCAGAAGGACGTAACAACGCGTTTCAAGAGTGCAGATGAACCCGAGATCATCATCGTTGTCGATAAGTTGCTTACCGGATTCGACGCCCCCCGCAATGCTGTGCTCTATCTGACGCGGTCGCTGAAAGATCACAAACTGTTGCAGGCTATTGCGCGTGTGAACCGCGTTTCAGAAGGGAAAGATTTCGGCTTAATCATCGACTACTACGGGATCATCGACCATCTAGGAGAAGCATTGGAGCAGTACACCGATGCGGCCGAAGATTTCCAGACGCACCTCAGTGATGTGATGCATGTTCTTGACGGCGCGGTGCGCGAGCTGCCGCAGCGGCACAGCGACGTTTGGGATGTATTCAAGACCGTGTCGAACAAGGAAGATCGAGAGGCAATGGAGCGCTTCCTTGCTTCCGAAGGGGAGCGGCACAAGTTCTATGAGCGTTTGACGAATTACGCCAAAGCGCTTCGTCTGGCACTCGCAGCAGCCACCTTCCACGAGAATACCCCTGCCGCCCAGATTGATCGGTACCGCCGGGATCTGAAGTACTTCATGGAGCTGCGCGCGTCCGTGGCCCGTCGGTACGCCGAGAAGGTGGACTTCAAGCAGTATCAGGGTGCGATCCAGAAGCTGCTCGACGTCTACGTGGGTGCGGGCCAGGTTGAGACGTTAGTCGAGCCGGTTTCCATCCTGGACAAGGATGCATTTGCCAAGGACGTAGATACAGCAGGAACGCCAGATGCCAAGGCGGAGATGATTGCCAATCGGGTAAGGAGTGCGATTCACGAACACATCGATGAGGACCCGGTCTTTTACAAGCGGTTTTCTGATCTCATCGACAAGACTATCGCGGACCTGCGAGCTGATCGGCTCTCGCAACTCGATGCGCTCAGTGCGCTGAAAGACATCCAGGAGCGGGTGCGGGATCGCCGTACTTATGAGGATGTGCCAGAAGTTCTCAAGGCGCGAGATGTCGCCAAGTCCTACTACGACGTGGTGCGCGATCAGTTCGCGAGCGGCGGCCTTACGATAGATGAGAACGTCGCTGCCCATCTGGCAGCTCGTATCGACGACCTGATCATGGCCAAGCGCAAGGTCGACTGGGCGGAGGACTTGGACGTCCAGAACCAGATGAAGATCGCTATCGAGGACGAACTTTTTGCCCTCAAGGCGGAACACGGCTTGGAGCTCGACTTCGACTCCATCGACCGACTGCTCGATCGGTTGATCGATATTGCACGCAGGCGCGTTCCGTGACACCGGAAACGGTTGAGATTCGTGTCCTTAGCGTGGGCGAGATCGACGTTCTTACGTACTCACTCCGCCGCACGGATCGACGCCGAACTGTCGGGATCTTTGTCGAGCCGTATGGGCAGGTTGTAGTACTAGCGCCGCCAGCAGCATCGGTGGAGCGAATCGAGCAGATCGTACGGCGGCGGCTGAAGTGGATTCGGGGAAAGCAGAGACTGGCAGAGTCTTATCCGAGTCCACCGCAACCTCGTGAATGGGTGGCGGGTGAAACGCACCGATATTTGGGTCGTCAGTATCGATTGAAGCTAGCGGCGGGCTGCTCGACGTCCGTCAAGTTGGTCGGTGGCTACTTCCTCGTGGTCACCCCAGACCCGCAGGACCGTGACCAAATTCGCAAAGCCATGGAGGACTGGTACAAGCGCCACGCGTTCACGCTGTTAAGCGACCGCGTCCGGAGAGCAATATCGTTGTCGTCATGGTTGCGAATGGAGATTCCGCCGATACGGGTCCGGCTTCTGACTCGCAGATGGGGGTCAACGGCGGTGTCCGGGCGCATTACGTTCAACATAGACCTCGTGAAGCTTCCGCTATCGTGTATCGACTATGTCGTGGCGCATGAGCTTGTGCATCTGAAGATCCCGAACCATTCGCCAGCATTCTGGGGCATGCTAGGAAGGGTAATGCCCAACTGGCGAAAGTGCAGAAGCAGGCTAGCAAGCGCGGAAACGTCTTAGGTCCGTGACACCCTGCTGATGGCCGTCGAGGGGTTGGACTTTGTATCGAGATCGGGCCAATCGGAGCGCAGTCCTCCCTTCGACGCTCCCGCTTCGGTCTTGCGCAGTTGGGGTATCTGAGCCCACAGTGGCCGTACGACTGGTTTCCTCGACCCGGAATCTGTCCCTCATAGACGCCTTGTTGCTCATGAAGCTGCGTGCACCTCCGGCCTGACCCGGAAACTGTCCCTGATAGCGAGGGCTATACGCGGTAGGCTCTGCCTCGAGTCCCGTCGGTCGTTGAACGCGGTGTGGCACGCCGTGTCGGAAAGCATCGCGTCGGTGGCGCTTCCCTCCATTACTGGAGTGGCGGAAGCGTTGGTGATCGAGTGGCCATCTGAGGCGGGCGGGGCGATGGGCGACACCAGAGATGTTGTAGGAGCGAGGCGGATGACTCGATATCAAGGTTCGACCCATGTCGATCTCGCCGATCCCGTTGCGCTGCGCGACCTTGGGCGGGTAGTCATTGCGCTGCTTGAAAAATGGGGCCTGAGCGCGGAGCAGCAGCTAGCACTTCTCGCGAGCAAGGGGCAGTCTGTTTCAACATTGCAGCAGTTGAACAACGGAGACTGTTCTTTGCCGCCCGCGGTGCTACAGCGCTTCGGGCACTTGATAGGCATCCATGGTTCGCTGCGACTGCTGTTTCCAGAAGATAAGGAGTTGCGCTTTTCTTGGATATGGAGGCGCAATCTAGCCTTCGACGGTTTAGCGCCCATCGACATCATGCTCAGAGACGGGGCGGACGGGATAGCGAGAGTTTGGGCCGTGCTTGACCAGCAGTGCATGCAGTAGCCGTCAGCGGTGTGGACATGCTTACGTGCACGGGGAGTGCGCGATGCACCATGGCGCCGCTCCTCCGCCGTGGCACGGTTTATCGTGACGCCGTACGGCTCCCGAGGAAAGCCGACTGCCTCTACATAGAAGTGCAAATTTGCGCGTCTATGTAAATAGCTGTAAGCCGGTGCGGCGCCTATTCCGCTTCCTCCAGTGTTCCCATGCGGTGGCTACGGCGAACGGCTCGCGTGACGCATCACAGAGTTCGCAACTTAGATTGAGCTCCCGCTGCAAAGGCTGAGCTCGCAGGCTATAGAGCCAGCAGCGTGCAAGAAAAAACCCCCCCTGGCCTTCCGGCGAGGGGGTATGCAGTGAACGCTAGCGTCTTATGTGGGCCTTCGTAGCGGCTTATGTGCGCCCGGCTAGCGACTTATGCTTGTCCCCACACGCCCGGAATCCCCTTAGTTACACGCTCGCCTCACCCGCACTTGCTGTATCCGCAATTCAAGCAAGTCGCGCACCCGTCCATCAGCACCAGCGCCTTCGTGCTGCACTTGTGGCACATGGTTGCGCTGGGCGGGAAGCTGGTGCCGTCGCCGGTGACGGACACGCTCTCGTTCGCGGCCGGGGCGCTCGCGCGCTCGTAGGCGGCGCGCTTCTCGGCGATCAGGGCGCGCTGCGCGTCGCTGAGTTCGGGGTCGTGGATCATGCCGATCGACTTGAGGTGGTCTTCCACTACCGCGCCGATCTCGGCGACCAGGCTCGGCATGTACACGCCGCCGGCCTTGAAGTAGCCGCCGCGCGGGTCGAAGACGGCCTTCATCTCGTCGACGAGGAACGTCACGTCGCCGCCCTTGCGGAAGACGGCAGACATGATGCGGGTGAGGCCGACGATCCACTGGAAGTGGTCCATCGACTTCGAATTGATGAAGACCTCGAACGGGCGGCGCTGCTCGTGCTCGGTGCCGGCGTTGAGGACGATGTCGTTGATCGTCACGTACATCGCGTGCTCGACCAGCGGCGTCTTGATCTTGTACGTCGAGCCGATCAGCACGTCCGGGCGCTCGAGGCGCTCGTGCATCTGGATGACGTCCGCGGTCTTCGGCGCCTCGGGGGCGGGGTTGGCGGCCTGGGCCTCGCGCGCGCGGTCGTCCGCGCTGACGACCTGGTAGCCCTTGATTTTCTTTTCGATCTTGACGGCCATCGGCCCCGTTCCCCGTGTCGCTGGTTGTTGAGTGGTGGAAGCGTCGCGTGGTGCGCCGCCTCGTGGATTCGGTGGTGCCGGCGGCGAACCGCCGGCACCGGGTCACTGCGTGTTACAGGCTGGCGCGGCTGTCGCTCGAACGGCTGCGGCCGTTTGCGCTACGGGCGCCGGCCGAGGCGCGGCCACCGGCCGACTTGCGCGCGCCGGTCGACTTGGAGGCCGCCTTGCGGGCGCCGCCCTTCTTGGCCGCCGTCTTGCGGGCACCGGTGGACTTCGACGCGGACTTCCGCGCGCCTGTCGACTTCGAAGCCGACTTGCGGGCGCCGCCCTTCTTCGCGGCCGTCTTGCGACCGCCGGTCGAGGCGCGCGTCTGCGCACCCTTGCGGGCGGCGGCCGAACGGCGCGCGCTGGCGGCGGTCTCGCGGACGGCCTTGGTCGCGCGGGTCACGGACTTCTTGACCGCCTTCTTGACCGCGTTGACCTTGCGGGTCGTGGCGGCCTTCTTGCCGGCCTGGACGCGCGTGGTCGACTTGCGGCCCGTGCCGCCGGCCGACTTGCGGGCCGTCGACGTCGAGGCGGACTTGCGCGCCGTCGTCTTCTTGGCGGCGGACTTGCGGCCACCGGCCGACTTCGAAGCCGTCGTCGAGCGCGAGCCCGCCGACTTCGAGGCGCTCTTGCGCGCACCGGTCGACTTCGACGCCGAGCTGCGGCCACCGGCCGACTTCGACGCGGACTTGCGGGCACCCGTCGACTTCTTCGAAGCCGACTTGCGACCGCCGGTCGAAGCGCTGCCGCCCTCGGACGCCGCGCGGCTACGCGACGTGGTGGCGGTCTTGCGGGCGCCGGTCGACTTGGAGGCGCGAGCCTCCTTGCGGGCGGCGGTGCTGGTGCGCTTGAGCGCCTTCTTGGCGTTCTTGACGACGCGGCCCACGGCCTCGCCCGCGCCGCTGGCGGTGTCGACGACCTTCTCCACGACGGTGCTGGCGGTATCGGCGACGGCGCTGCCGATGTTGGTGGCGGTCTCGGCGACGGTGCTCGCCGCGTTCGACAGCGTAGCGGTCACTCCATTTCCATTGCTCATCGGAAAGCCCTCCTTAGGGGCGCTGTTATGCGGTATCGGGATAACGGGTAATGCGTTATCGCGGCGACCTATACCGTCGCTGCACACAACACGGTGTGAAAACTACGCGTACTGCATCGGGGTTTTTGACGGGACGGATGCGTTGCTGACGGACGGCGGCGACGCATCGGGCGCCGCGCGCCGGGTACGTCGCCCGGCGCGTCGGCAGGTGGATCAGAACTTGCCGTAATAGCCTTCCTTCAGCGCGTCGAAGAGGTTGGCGGCGGTGTGCATCTCGCCGTCGTACTCGACCTCCTCGTTGCCGCGGACCTCGACGAAGCTGCCGTCCTCGAGCTCGAAGCGGTAGGTCGTGTTCTCCAGGTCCTTCTCCTTGACCAGCACGCCCTGGAAGGCGGCCGGGTTGAAGCGGAACGTGGTGCAGCCCTTGAGGCCCTGCTGGTGGGCGTAGCGGTAGATGTCCTTGAAGTCCTCGTACGGGTAGTCCGTGGGGACGTTCGCCGTCTTGGAGATCGAGCTGTCCACCCACTTCTGCGCCGCGGCCTGCACGTCGACGTGCTCCTTCGGCGTGATGTCGTCGGCGGCGATGAAGTAGTCCGGCAGCTGGCCGGCCGGGTCCTCGGAGAACGGCATCGCGCGGGCGTTGACCAGCTCGCGGTAGGCGAGGAGCTCGAACGACCAGACGTCCACCTTCTCCTTCGACTTCTTGCCCTCGCGGATCACGTTGCGGCTGTAGTGGTGCGCGAAGGAGGGCTCGATGCCGTTGGAGGCGTTGTTGGCGAGGCTCAGCGAGATCGTGCCGGTGGGCGCGATCGAGCTGTGGTGGGTGAAGCGGCTGCCGACCTCGGCGAGTTCGTCCACCAGCTCGGGCGCCACCTCGGCCACGCGCTGCATGTAGCGCGAGTACTTGGCGTGCAGCACCTTGCCGGGGATCTCCTGGCCGATCTTCCAGCCGTCCTCGGCCATCTCCGGGCGCTTGCGCAGCATCTCGGCGGTGACGGTGAAGCGCTCCTCCATGATCGGGGCGGGGCCCTTCTCGCGGGCGAGCTCGAGCCCCATCTCCCAGCCGGCCACCGCCATCTCGCGGGCGATCTGCTCGGTGAACTCGCAGGATTCCTTGCTGCCGTACTTCATGCGCAGCATGGTCACCGTGCTGCCGAGGCCCAGGAAGCCCATGCCGTGGCGGCGCTTGCGCATGATCTCCTGGCGCTGCTGCTCCAGCGGCAGGCCGTTCACCTCCACCACGTTGTCGAGCATGCGGGTGAACACGCGCACCACCTCGCGGTACTCGTCCCAGTCGAACGTGGCCTGGTCGGTGAAGGCGTTACGCACGAACTTGGTGAGGTTCACCGAGCCCAGCAGGCAGGCGCCGTACGGGGGCAGGGGCTGCTCGCCGCAGGGATTGGTCGCGCGGATCGACTCGCACCACCAGTTGTTGTTCATCTCGTTGACGCGGTCGATGAGGATGAACCCGGGCTCGGCGTAGTCGTACGTCGAGACCATGATCATGTCCCACAGGTGCCGCGCGCGGATGTGGCCGTAGATCTTGCAGGCGACCAGGCCGTCCTCGCGGGAGACGTAGTTGCGGTGCGTCGGCCACTCGCGCCAGATCACCTGCTCGGCATTGGTCAGGTCGAGGTCGTCCTGTTCCTTGACGTGCACCGGGAACACGAGCGGCCAGTCGCCGTCGGCCTCGACCGCTTCCATGAAGCCGTCGGTGATCAGCAGCGAGAGGTTGAACTGGCGCAGGCGGCCGTCCTCGCGCTTGGCGCGGATGAAGTCGCGCACGTCGGGATGGCTGACGTCGAACGTGCCCATCTGCGCGCCGCGGCGGCCGCCGGCGGACGAGACGGTGAAACACATCTTGTCGTAGATATCCATGAAGGACATCGGGCCCGACGTGTACGCGCCGGCGCCGGCGACGAACGCGCCCTTGGGGCGCAGCGTCGAGAACTCGTAGCCGATGCCGCAGCCGGCCTTCAGCGTCAGCCCCGCCTCGTGGACCTTGTCGAGGATGCCGTCCATCGAGTCCTCGATGGTGCCGCTCACCGTGCAGTTGATCGTCGACGTGGCCGGCTTGTGCTCCAGCGCGCCGGCGTTGGACGTGATGCGGCCGGCGGGGATCGCACCGCGGCGCAGCGCCCAGAGGAAGCGCTCGTTCCAGTACTTCTGCTTCTCGCCGGTCGGCTCGGCCTCGGCCAGTGCCTTGGCGACGCGCTGGTAGGTCGCGTCGATGTCGGCGTCGACCGGGGCGCCGGTCTTGGTCTTGAGCCGGTACTTCTTGTCCCAGATGTCCAGCGAGGCCGGCTGCAGCGGGATGTCCCCGTCGGACTTCAGGGTCTTGGCCATGCCGACCACCTCCAGGCGCACCGTGCTCATTCCTGCGTCATCTCCAGTCAAGGCCACGCGGAGGCGGCCGGTCGTTCGGTCGACGGCCGCCGTGGCGACCGTTGTTATGGGGGTTGGTGTTCCACGGGCCGACAGTCCGGGAAAGCGGCCGTGAAACCGCTCGAAAGGGCGTCGGAAAGCATGGGCCGGAGGGTGCCCCTCCGACGCCTCTACCTCAACCTATTCCCCGTCGAGCCGTCGTGAACCACAAGATTTAGTGGCCACGAGGAAACGTCACGCTACGCTCACGACCGCCGGCGCGTCAACGCCTTGACGCCGTCGACCGCATGCTTTTCGCCCGTGTTTCGATGCTGCGCCGCGACAGCCCGACGAGCGGCGCGGGAACTGTCGGCGCGCGTCGCGGTCGGTCGGCACTTGAACGGAGGTCGCGCCGCCGCGACATCCTGTCCGCTGCCCGTTCGCCGCTTTTCCCGAGGACCGCGATGGCCACCCCCCGCACCACGCTGCTCACGCTCTCGCTCGCCGCCGCCTTCGGTGGCTTCGTCGCCACCGCCTGCCGCGAGGCCATCGACCCCGCCCACGCGGCGCCGGCGAGCGCGATCGCGCTGCCCACGGTGGCCGCGCTGCCGAGCGCGGTGGGCGCCACGCCGGTGCCTTCGCTCGCGCCGATGCTCGCGCGCGTCACCCCGGCGGTGGTCAGCGTGCATTCCAAGCAGCGCGTGCGGGTCAGCCCGTTCGCGAACCCGATCTACCGCCAGAT
Organism: Lysobacter xanthus; assembly: GCF_047159895.1. Lineage (NCBI taxonomy): Bacteria > Pseudomonadati > Pseudomonadota > Gammaproteobacteria > Lysobacterales > Lysobacteraceae > Lysobacter > Lysobacter xanthus. The sequence goes on along the minus strand of NZ_BAAGAB020000001.1, from coordinate 182,748 downwards.
GTTTCCCGAGTACACGCAGGAGCGCATCAACGAATCGCTCGGCTCCGGCGTGATCGTCGACGCGCAGCGCGGCCTGATCCTGACCAACCACCATGTTATCGAGGGCGCCGACCAGGTCTCGGTGACGCTCGCCGACGGACGCACGCTCGCTGCCGAATTCCTCGGCAGCGATCCCGACACCGATGTCGCGGTGCTGCGCATCAAGGCCGAAAAGCTGCAGGCGTTGCCGCTGGCGAATTCCGAGGCGCTGCGCGTGGGCGACTTCGTCGTCGCGGTCGGCAACCCGTTCGGCATCGGGCAGACGGTGACCAGCGGCATCGTCTCCGCCGTCAGCCGCAGCGGCCTGCCGGGGCTCGGCTACCAGAACTTCATCCAGACCGATGCCTCGATCAATCCCGGCAATTCCGGCGGTGCGCTGGTGAACCTCAACGGCGAGCTTGTCGGCATCAACACCGCGAGCTTCAATCCCCAGGGCGCGATCGCCGGCAACATCGGCCTGGGCTTCGCGATCCCGTCGAATCTCGCGCGCGGCATCGCCGAGCAGCTCGTCAACAACAAGGGCGTCGTGCGGCGGGGCACGTTCGGGCTGGAGACGCAGGACATCGACGACCGCCTCGCCCGCGCGCTCGGCGTCGCCGCCGACGCCGGTGCGGTGGTCACGCGCGTGTACCCGGGCTCGCCCGCGGCGCAGGCCGGGCTGCGCGCGGGCGACGTGGTGACCGCGGCGAACGGCCAGCGCATCACCGGGCGCGATGCGCTTCGCAACTTCGAGGGCCTGCAGGCGCTCGGCGCGCGCGTGGCGCTCGACGTGCTGCGCGAGGGCAAGCCGCTGAAGCTGCAGATCGGCCTGCAGGAGCAGCCGCGCAGCGTGGCGGGCGCCGACCTCGACCCGCGCCTCGCCGGCGCGATCTTCGCGGAACTGCCCGCCAACCTGCGCAGCGCGGGCGCTGCCGGCGTGCTGGTGCAATCGGTCGCACGCGGCTCGCGGGCGGCGCAGAATGGCCTGCAGGCGGGCGACGTGGTGGTCGCGGCCACGATCGGCGACTTCGACGACCTGGCGGCCTTCCGCGCCGGCTTCACGCGCCAACCGGCAGATTTGGCGCTGCGCGTGATGCGCGGGAATCGACAGGGCGTCCTGTCCCTCCGTTGACCCCCGAAATTCCCCCGATCCAGGAGCAGCGACATGGCGAGCAACAACGGCAATGGTTCTTCGTCCACCGAAGTGAGCGCGGGCGGTGCCTTCCGTTCGAATCTTTCCGAGGCCGGCAGCAGCCTCAAGCAGGCCGCGGTCGACAGCGGCGATGCACTCAAGAACGCGGCTGTGGCGGCCGGGGAGGAACTCCGCGTGGGCAAGGCGAATCTCAAGGCGGACCTCGCCGACACCGCACTCGCGGGCATCGCCGCGGCGGAAGTCGCCGGCAGCGCGGCGCGCGAGCAGATGGACACGCTGATGGACAAGGGTCGCGACCTGGTCGACAGCGCCGCCGAGATCATCCGCGAGCGTCCGCTGGTGAGCTTCGGCGCGGCCTTCGCGGCGGGCTGGCTGATCGCGAAGCTGGCGCGCGGCAACGACCGCTAAGCCGAACGAACCTCCATCGTGTCCAGCGCGGGGAGCGCGAGCGAACGCGAGAAGTCCCGGGATCATGCCGATCCCGGGCCTGCGCCCGTGGGCGGAAGCAACACGCCGCCGCCCCCGCCCGAGCTCGAGGAATCGCTGCGCCAGGTGATGGCGGCAGGGCGCGCCAGCATGGGCGCCGTGTCGGACGCCTCGAAGGCGTTCCGTGGCCTGCTCGCCGCCGATGTCTCGCTGGCCCGCAGCGCCTTCGGGCGCTCGCTGGCGTTCGCCGGCCTCGCCGTGGCCTTCGGCGCGAGCGCCTGGCTGCTGCTGATGGCCAGCACCGTCGTCGTGCTTCGCGCGCAGGTCGGGCTGTCGTGGGTGGTGGCGATGCTCGCCTGCGCCGGCCTGAGCATCGTGGTCTGCGCGCTCGCCGCCTGGGGCGCGATGCGCTACTTCGAACACACCCGCTTGAAGGCCTCGCGTCGCCAGCTCGCTCGCCTGGGCTTCGGCGAACTCGCCGACTTCACGCCCGCGCCGGGTTCGGCGCGCTCGGCGAAGTCGGTCGAGGATGCCGACCTCACCACCGCCAGCGGCGCGCCGATCAAGGACGAGGTCGGCGTGCCGGTCACGCCGCCCTGAGCCCATGTCGACCTCCTTCCGCCAGCTGATCCAGAAAGTCGACCAGGCCGAGGCCGCGCTCGAGGCGCAGGAGCGGCGCGTGGCCGCCGACTGGCGCCAGCTCAAGGCGTCGTGGGTCTCCGGCTGGACGCCCGGTCGCATCGTGCTGGCCGGCCTCGTGAGCGGCTTCGTGATCGGCCGCGTCGAGCCGACCAAGTCGGTGGCCAAGGGCAGCACGATCCTGCAGATGGTGACCGCGCTGTCCGGCCTGTTCGCCAGCGCCACGGCGCAGCAGGCCGCGACGCGCATGGACACCGTCGCCGACGACGTGGGGCAGGTGGCCGACGACGTCGGCACCGCGGCCGATTCCGCACAGGCCGCCGCCGCGTCGGTCGTCGAACCGGCCGCTTCGGCCTGAGGCTCCAATGACCAGCACCACGCCGCAGCACACGGTGGTTCCGCCCGCCGATCCCTCGCCCGTCACCGGCGAATCGGCCACGCCCGCGGACGCGACGCCGGCCGAGCCCGTCGCCTCGCGACCGCGTTCGCCCACCGCGGTCGTCGTGCTCGCGGTGCTGGCGGTGGGGTTCACCCTCTGGGCGGCGCAGGGCCTGATCCTGCCGGTGCTGCTCGCGATGTTCTTCGCGCTCGTCGGCAACCCGATCATCCGCGTGCTCAAGCGCGCCTTCGTGCCGCGTTTCGTCAGTGCGCTGCTGGTGATCACGCTGGGCTTCGGCGGCACCGTGCTGCTCGTGGAGCAACTCGTGCAGCCGGCGACGGAATGGATCCGCGAGGCACCGACGGGCATCCGCTCGCTCGCGCCGAAGCTGCGCGAGATGGTGAAGCCCGTGCACGAGGCGAACCAGGCCGCGCAACGCCTCGCGCGCGCGGCGTCGTCCACCCCGGGCGAGGCGCGCGTGCAGGTAGTGCGCACGGAGACGAACGATCCCTACCGCTGGCTGATGACCACGCCGAAGCTCGTCAGTTCGCTGCTCGCGGTGGTGCTGCTCACGTTCTTCTTCATGGTTTACGGCGAGAACCTGCAGAAGCACGCGCTCGCCCTGCTGCCCACGCGGCAGCAGCAACGCATCACCGTCGACATCCTCAGTTCCATCGAGCGCGAGATCTCACGCTACGTGCTCACGATCAGCGTGATCAACGCCGTGGTCGGCGTGGTGATCGCGGGCCTGCTCAACTGGATCGGGGTGCCGGTGCAGGAGGCGCTGCTGTGGGGCACGATGGCCTTCCTGCTGAACTTCGCGCCCTACGTCGGCCCGCTGATCGGCATCCTGACCCTGCTGGTGATGGGCTTCCTGCGCTACGAGGACTGGATGGCGCTCGCGCCCGCGGGCATCTACCTGCTCGTGCACACGCTCGAAGGCCAGCTGCTCACCCCGATCGTGCTCGGGCGCTCGATGCGCCTCTCGCCGCTCGTGCTCATCCTCTCGCTCATGGTCTTCGGCTGGCTGTGGGGCATGATCGGCCTGCTGCTCGCGGTGCCGCTGCTGGTCTGCATCAAGCTCGTGCTGTCGCGCCTCGACGGTCTCGATGGCTGGGCGCGACTGCTCGAGTAAGGCTCAGCGCGCGAACGGCGCGGGGCCGTACAGGCGCGCGAGGTGGTCGGCGACCTTGGGATACGCGCGGCGCAGCACGTCGGGCGCACTGAAGTGGTACTCGCTCGCGACCGCGAAGAATTCGTCGGCCGATTCCGCGGCGTATTCGTCGATGGGCGGACGGCGTCCGCGCTCGAGCCGCGCGTCGAGATCGTCGAAGGCCTGCTGGAAATCGCGCACCCACGCGGCGTGCCAGTCCGACGCGAGCGGCGGCGTGCCGTCCATCTCGCCGTCGAGTGCGTCGAGCTTGTGCGCGATCTCGTGCACCGCCACGCAGAACCCTTCGCGCGGATCGGCGCAGTCGGCCTGCGCGTCGGCCCACGACAGGATCAGCGGGCCCGCATCCCAGGCTTCGCCGATCAGGTCGTCCTCCCATTCGTGCAGCACGCCCGCGGCATCGACGTGGCTTCGGTTCACCCGGAAGGCGTCGGGATAGACGATCAGCTGCGACCAGCCGCGCAGGGCGCCGACGCCCAGTTCCAGCACCGGCAGGCAGCAGCAGGCGGCGAGCACCGCGCGCTCGCGGTCGTCGAGTTCGAGCCCGGCGACGGGCGTGATCGCGCGATTGCGCAGGAACCAGGCGGCCAGGCGCGACAGCCGCGCGCGGCGCGGCTCATCGAGTGCGCGCGCCCAGGGGACGTGCGCGACGACATGCGCCTCGAGGGCGGGGTCGAGCGGGGTATCGGGGGTGTCGGGCCGCGCGAGGCGGCGGATCCAGCCGAACAAGCGTCAGCGGAACATGCCGGGCAGGAAGCTGTGCCAGCGGGTGCGCGTGGTGCCGACGTCGCCGTGCACGCTCGGGCGCACGCGGCCGTCCTGCGCGGGCGCGGTGTCGCGCGCCGCCGCGGGCTTGCGCGATTCGACGCGCGCCGGGACCGGCACGTCCGCGCCACCGCTCTCGGCGCCGCTCAACCGCACGTCGCGCGCGGCCGCATCGGCACAGGCGACGAGCATCAGCAGGCACAGGCAGGTACGGAGCATGGCGGTCCCTCGATCCGGGAAGGCCCGGAGCCCGGCGAGGATAGCGCGATTCCCGGACCGGTCCGTGCCGGGCGTCGGCAGGCGGGCTGGCCGGTTCAGCCGGACCATAATGCGGGCATGCATCGCGACCCGGACGCCCGCCCCACCCTCGACGACCGGGCCCTGCTGCGCGCGCTGGCCGGTGGCCCGGTCTCGGGCGATGCCCTCGCACGCGGTACCGGCCTCACCCGCGCGGCCGTCTGGAAGCGGATCGAGGCGCTGCGCGAGGCGGGGGTGCCCGTCGAGGCCGCGGCCGGCCGCGGTTACCGTCTCGCGACGCCGCTCGACCTGCTGGACGCGGACGCCATCCGCGACGCGCTGCCGGCCCCGGCGGCGGCGCTGCTGGGCGGCCTCGAGGTCGCCTGGACGATCGACTCCACCAACACCGCGCTGCTGCGCGAGCCCGCGACGCCCGCCGCGCGGGTGCTGTTCGCCGAGCGGCAGACGCAGGGCCGCGGACGTCGCGGCCGCACCTGGCAGGCCCCGCTCGGCGCGAGCCTGCTGCTGTCGGTCGCGCGCACGTTCGATGGCGGCCTCGCGCGCCTGGGTGGGCTCAGCCTCGTCGCCGGGCTCGCCGCGGCCGGCGCCCTGCGCGAGGCGGGGTTCCCCGACGTCGGCCTCAAGTGGCCGAACGACCTCGTCGTCGATACCGGCGCGGGCCTGCGCAAGCTCGGCGGCCTGCTGGTGGAAGGCGGCGGCGAGCATGCGGGCCCGGTGCGCGCGGTGGTGGGCCTCGGCCTCAACGTGCGCCTGCCGGATGCCGGCGTCGACATCGACCAGCCGTGGACCGACCTGTCGCGGCTCGGGCCCACGCCGTCGCGCAATGCACTCGCCGCCGCGCTGCTCGCGCGCCTGCTGCCCGCGCTCGAGATGTTCGACCGCGAGGGCTTCGCGCCGTTCGCCGCACGCTGGGACGCGTTCGACGTCCTGCACGGTCGCGACGTCCTGCTTCACCTGCACGACCGCGTGGAGCCCGCGCACGTGCTCGGTCTCGCACCCGACGGGGCGCTGCGCGTGCACACGGCGACCGGCGAACGCGCGGTGCACGCCGGCGAAGTCACGCTGAGGGCAGCGGCATGAGCGACTGGCTCTTCGACCTCGGCAACACCCGGCTCAAGTGCGCGCCCCGCGTCGACGGCCGCGCCGGCGAAGCGATCGCGGTGCCCCATGCCGAAGGCGGCATCGCCCATGCCCTCGACAGCGTGCTGCCCGCGCGCATCGACACCGCCTTCGTGGCGAGCGTCGCCGGCGAGCCGCTGCGCGTGGAACTGCTGGACGCGCTGACGCGCCGCTGCACGCGCATCGAACTCGCGCGTACGCAGGCGCGTTTCGACGGGCTGCGCATCGCCTATGCGGTGCCGGCGCGACTGGGCGTCGACCGTTTCCTCGCGCTCGTCGGCGCGCGCGCCATGGCCCCGGGGGCGGTGCTCGTCTGCGGCGTCGGGACCGCGCTCACGATCGATCTCGTCGACGCGGGAGGTCGCCACCTCGGCGGACGCATCGCGCCGTCGCCGCGACTGATGCGCGAGGCGCTGCAGGCACGCGCGCCGCAGCTGCCGGTGGACGGCGGCGAATGGATGGACTGGGCCTCCGACACCACCGATGCGCTCGAAAGCGGCTGCCAGGGCGCGGCGCTCGCGCTCGTCCGCGAGGCCATCGCCGATGCGGGGACGCGGCTCGGGGTCGCACCGGACGTGCTGCTGCACGGCGGCGGCGCCGATGCGCTGCGCGCACGACTCCCCGCGGCGCATTGGGCGCCTTCGCTGGTGCTCGACGGTCTCGCCCGATGGGCCGCAGGGTGACGGTCGACGCAGGCCGTCGCGGCACGGGTCGCTAGAATCGAACGATGCTGACGCGTGCGCTGCTCGTGCTGTTGCTGGTGCTCAATGTGGGCGTCGCCGCCTGGTGGGCGCTGCACGTGCCGCCGACGCCCGCGGCCCCGCCGCCGCTCGACGGGCCGACGCTGGAGCTGGTCGGCGCGGCGCCGGTCGCGCGCACCCGGCCCGCGGCTGACCTGCGCTGCCTTCGCTACGGCCCGTTCAGCGATCCCGCCGCGTTCGATGTCGCGCGCCGCGCCATCGCCGGCGAGGTTGCGTGGACCGCCGTGGCGCAGCAACTCGCCAGCCCGCCCCGTGCCTGGCGCGTGGTGCTGCCGCAGCCCGACCGCGCGACCGCGACCGCCACCGCGGCCCGGATCGGCGCCGCCGGCTTCAAGGACTACCTCGTGCTGCCGGACGCCGGCAGCGACGCACACGCGATCGCGCTCGGCCGCTACCGCAACGAAGCATCCGCCCGCGAACGCGCCGCGAGCCTCGCGGCCGCCGGCTTCGCCGCCGTGGCCGAACCGGTCGGCGGCCGCGTGGTGCAGTGGCTCGACGTCGCGGCGCCGCCCGCGTTCGCACCGCGCTCGGCGACGCTCGGCCTCGACGGTGCACCGATCGACTGCGCCGGGGTCGTGCGGGACGGGCGCTACACTATCCCCGGGCCGGCTTAGCTCAGTCGGTAGAGCAACTGATTTGTAATCAGTAGGTCGTCGGTTCGATTCCGACAGCCGGCACCACGGAGCCCACGCCCGCGCCTGATGTACTGTGCCGCTTCACGCGGCCCGTGCGGGCCGCTCGCGAAGGGAGCGATGGTGGGGACCATCCGCGCCGGTATCGAAACGGGAATTTCCGCTGCACGGACGCGGTCGACGGCACTGCTGGTCGGTTCGGTCGTGTTCGCGCTGTCAGCGGTCGCGACGCTCGGCCTGCTGCGCCTGAGCGAAGGCACGGTCGCGATCTGGATCTCCAATGCGCTCGTCGTCGGCTATGCGATGCGCCGGCCGTCGATGTCGTTCGCGACCGCCGCCGGCATCGCCGCGCTCGGCACGCTGCTGCTCGGCCTGCTGCCGGGCATGCACCTCACCGCCACGCTCGTGTCCGCGCTCGCCAATGGCATGGAGGTCGGGTTCGTCTGCCTCGCGATCGATCGCCTCGGGCTTCGTGGCAGCGGCGCGGTCACGCCGTCGCGCGTGCTCGCCGGGTTCGCGATCGCGGTCGTGCTGGCGCCTGCGCTCGGCGCGCTGCTGGGATCGGTGGTGCCCGGCGCACGCGCGTGGGCGCCCCTGTTCATGCGCTGGTTCGTCGCCGATGCCTTCGGCATGTTCATCGTGCTGCCGCTGGTCTGGTCGTACCGGCGCGACGAGGCCCGCGAGCTGGTGCGCGGTCGCCGGGGCGCAGGCTTCGTCGCCTGGATCGGGGTCGTGGTCGCCGTGGCCGCGCTGTCGATCCTCTATCTCCACTATCCGTTCGCGCTGTTGCCCCTGCCGATGCTGGTGGTGGCGCTGCAGCGCGGCGTGTTCGCGACCGCGGTCTGCAACATCGTCTCGATCGTCACCGTGCTGGCGGTCGCGCTGCTGCGGCACCGCTACGACCCCGGCTCGGTCGACGCGGTGATCCCGTCGCACCAGTGGTTCCAGGCCTGCCTGGGCACGTTCGGGCCGCTGCTCGTCGCGGGCCTCACCGCCGAGCGCGATCGCGAGCGGCGTCGCTCGCTCGCCGTGGCCGAGCGTCTGCAGGTGATCGCCGACAACCTGCCGGCCTACGTCGCCGAGGTCGGCCCCGACCTGCGCTACCGGTTCGCCAATCGCAAGTACCTCACCTGGCTCGGCAAGTCGCCCGAGGCGCTGATCGGCCACACGCCGGCCGAGGCGCTGGGCGAGGACGCCGCCACGCGGCTGCGGCCGTACATGGAACGCACGCTCGCCGGCGAGCCGCAGCGCTTCGAATTCGAGTTGCCCGGCCAGCGGCTCGACGTCTTCTACGAGCCGCTGCCGCAGTCCGGCGGCTTCGTGCTGATGGCGCACGACGTGACGTGGCGCTACGAGGCCGAGCGCCGCTTCCGGCACCTGCTCGAATCCGCGCCCGACGCCATGCTGCTCGTCGATCCCGACACGCGTCGCATCCTGCTCGCCAACCGGCAGGCCGAGTTGATGTTCGCCTGTCCGCGCACGCAGCTGCTGGGCGAGCCGATCGCGCGCTTCGTCGACGGCTTCGATCACGTCGACGAAGCCGCGGTGCGCCTGCACCTCGCCGCTCGCACGGTGCGCGCCGAAGGCGACGTGCTCGAACTCACCGGCATCCAGGCCGGCGGGCAGGGCTTCCCGGTCGAGGTCGTGCTCAGCGAGTTGCGCACCGGCGAGGCGACGCAGTTGCTCGTCGCGATCCGCGACGTCTCCGCGCGACGCCGCACCGAGCAGGCGCTGCAGGAGGAGCGCGAACGCGCGCACGTGACCCTCAATTCGATCGGCGACGCGGTGGTCACCTGCGACACGCTGCAGCTGGTGACGTCGCTCAATGCCATCGCCGAGACGATGACCGGCGTGACGCAGCGCGAGGCGCTCGGTCGACCGCTGGAGGAGGTCGTGCGCCTGCATCATGCCGACGGCCGCGCGGACGCGCGCGAGGGGGCTGCGCTGCTGCGCCGGCGCGACGGCCAGGAACTGCATGTCGAGTACGCGCAGTCGCCGATCACCGACGGCGAGGGCCGCGTCGTCGGCGGCGTCACCGTGCTGCGCGACGTCAGCGAGATGCGCGCGATGGCCGAGCGCATGTCGCACCTCGCGCAGCACGACTACCTCACCGGGCTGCCGAACCGCGTGCTGCTGCAGGACCGCCTCTCGCAGGCGCTGCAGACGCCCGGCCGCGGCGCGGTGCTGTTCGTCGACCTCGACTTCTTCAAGACGATCAACGACTCGCTCGGCCATCCGGTCGGCGACCGCGTGCTGCAGGAAGTCGCGCGGCGACTCGCGGGCACGGTGCGGCCGGACGACACGGTGAGCCGGCAGGGCGGCGACGAATTCGTGCTGCTGCTGCCGCGGCTGTCGAATCCCAGCGGCGCCGCGCGCGTGGCCGAAAAGCTCATCGGTGCGATCGAGGCGCCGCTCGAGATCGACGGCCGCACGTTGCACCTGTCCGCCAGCGTGGGCATCGCGCTGTTCCCCGAGGACGGGCAGGACATCCTCGCGCTGACCAAGCAGGCCGACACCGCGCTCTACCACGCCAAGCAGAGCGGCCGCGGGCGCTACAGCTACTTCACCGCAGTGATGAGCGAGCGCGCGGACCAGCGCCTGCGGCTGGAGAGCGAGCTGCGCACGGCGGTGACCGCGGGCCAGCTCTTCCTCGTCTACCAGCCCAAGATGCAGCTGCCGGGGCGCACGCTGTCGGGCATGGAGGCGCTGGTGCGCTGGCGGCATGCGGACGGCCATGTCGTGCCGCCGATGGACTTCATCCCGATCGCCGAGGAGACCGGCCTGATCCGCCTGGTCGACGATTGGGTGCTGCGCGAGGCCTGCCGCCAGAACCGCGCCTGGATCGACGCCGGGCTGCCGGCCGTTCCGGTGGCGGTGAACCTCTCGCTCGCCAGCTTCGATCCGGTGCGCATCATCGGCGACCTGCAGCGCGCGCTCGCCGACACCGGGCTGCCGCCTTCGCTGCTCGAGGTCGAGCTCACCGAGAGCCAGATGCTCGGCCACAGCGACCGCGCCGCGCAGCTGATCCAGGGCATCCGCCTGCTGGGCGTGCGCGTGTCGGTCGACGATTTCGGTACCGGCTATTCGAGCCTGGGCTATCTCACGCGTCACCGCTTCGACGCGATCAAGATCGATCGCTCGTTCGTGCAGGGCCTGCCCGGCGAGCCGGGGCAGCGCGCGGTGGTCGAGGCGATCCTCGCGATGGCGCATGCGCTCGACTACCGCGTGGTGGGCGAGGGCGTGGAGACCGACGAGCAGGCCACCGCGCTGCTCGAGCTCGGCTGCCACGAGATGCAGGGCTACTTGCTCGGCCGTCCGCTGCCCGCCGAGGACATGGAGCGGCTGTTGCGCGAGTCGCGCTGAGGCCTTGCTGCGCGCCTCACGCCGTGCGCGCGACGCTCGACGGCCCACGGCACGAGGAGCACGACATGGCACGCGAATTCCCGGGCGGCGCGCCCGCGAGCGGCATCGGACGCCAGGGCGACCTGGATCCCTCGACGCGCGGCGCCGATCGCGCCGACAGCGACCTCGGCGCGCGGCAGGCGATCGAAGGCCGCGAGGAGGACGACCTCGCCGCCGGCAGCGAAGCCGAGGCCTGGCTCCGGGGCGCGCGCAGCACGCCGTCGTCGGCGGACGTGCGCAGCGACGACATGGGCGCGCCGAACGGCGAGCCGCTCTGAGTCGCGACGGGACGGCGACGCGCGGGCGACCGCCGCGTCGCCCCCGATAGAATGCGGCCACCGGTCGGGCCTGCTGGGGTGGAGTCGCCGCGGCGCCCGGGCGCGGAGAACCGCATGTCCCGTCCCTATCTCCCCGTCACCCTGGTCGGGGCGCCGACCGACGTCGGCGCCGGCCATCGCGGCGCACGCCTCGGCCCCGAGGCGCTGCGCATCGCGGGCCTCGGCGAGGCCCTGCTCGCGCGCGGCCTCGACGTGCTCGACCGCGGCAACCTCGACGGCCCGCGCAATCCCTGGCTCGATGCGGTCGACGGCTACCGGCATATCGCCGAGGTCACCGAGTGGAACCGCATCGTCATGGACGCGATGTACGCCGAGCTGCACGGCGGCCGCATGCCGGTCCTGCTCGGCGGCGACCACTGCCTCGGCCTCGGCTCGATCACCGGCGTCGCGCGCTGGTGCCGCGAGGCCGGCAAGAAGCTGCGCGTGCTGTGGCTCGATGCGCATGCCGACTTCAATACGAGCGAGGTCACCCCGTCGGGCAACATCCACGGCATGCCCGTGTCCTGCCTGTGCGGGCTCGGCCCGACGCCGCTGACGCACCTGGGCGGCAGCGCGCCCGCCGTGCGTCCCGACGAGATCCGCCAGATCGGCATCCGCTCGGTGGACGAGGGCGAACGCCGCCTGATCAAGCAGTACGGCCTCGACGTCTACGACATGCGCTACATCGACGAGATCGGCATGCGCGCGGCAATGGACGAGGCGCTCGACGGCCTCGACGACGACACGCACCTGCACGTGAGCTTCGACGTGGATTTCCTCGATCCGAGTATCGCGCCCGGCGTCGGCACCACGGTGATGGGCGGGCCGACCTATCGCGAGGCGCAGCTGTGCATGGAGATGATCTGCGACACCGGCCGGCTGGGCTCGCTCGACATCATGGAGCTCAACCCGCTGATCGACGACCACAACCGCACGGCGATCCTCGCGGTCGACCTGGTCGAGAGCCTCTTCGGCAAATCGACGCTGCTTCGCGACTGAGCGGTTCACGGCATGCGTGGCGCCAATCGCCGGCGTGGCGTGAACGCAGCGCACGTCGTGCAACGCCGGTCGTCATCGGCATGAACGGCGGGTGAGGCGGAAGCGGGCGCGGGCAGCGACAGTGCACGCGCGTTTCACGCGGTGCATCGTGTCATTGCCCCCGCGGAATCCCCCTGCCGCCCCGCGGCATTCCCCGAGGAGATGACACCATGAAGCGTCTGACTGCCCTGCTGTTGCTCGCGATGTTCTCCATGTCCACCCTGACCGCCTGCAACACGATGGCGGGCGTGGGCAAGGACGTCTCGAAGGTCGGCGACAAGGTCGAAGACAAGGCGCAGGACTGCAAGGACGGCAAGTGCTGATCCACGCGCTCCGCGCATAAAAAAAGGGCCGGAGCGATCCGGCCCTTTTTTTTATCCGGCGCGCTTACCAGCCGCGCGGCGGATCCGGCACAAAGCCGCCCGGGAACGCACGCGGCTCGCGGCGGTCGCGGCGGCCGTAGCGCGAGGGGATGATGCCGCGCTGGGCGAGCACGTCGGCGTCGTCGTAGCGCACTTCCGTCACCTGCACCGGGCCGCCGGCGCGCACGAAGCCGGTGCGCGACACCGGGGCGTACTCGCGATAGCCGTGGCCGGTGCCGATCGACTGCGCGCGCGATTCCTCCATCGGCGGCGCGGAGGCCGCCGCGGCCGGTGCGCCCTGCGCGTCCATCGCCTCGCGTCGTTCGGGGTAGTAGACCGGCGGAGGCGGCGGCAACCGGCGTGCTTCGTCGAAGACCGCGATCCCGATCACGCCGACGTTGCGCGGCCGTCCGGTGCGCGCGGCGTAGCTGTCCCGCAGGTCGGAGAAGTAGAACTGCGCCACGTCGCGCATCGACTTGCGCCAGCCCGCGACCTCGGTCGTCCCGTAGGGCTCGAGCACGTAGCCGGCCTGGTTGCCGTCGGCGGTCTGCCCGGACACGGCGTTGACGCCATCGACGCTGAGCACGACCAGCACGCGCTCCGGACTGCGGTTGGTCAGTCGCACGGCGTACCGGTGGCCGGGCACGCCCGGCACCCAGGCCTGGCCGCGCGCGTAGTACTGCGGCAGCTCGTCGCGGGCGTCGCGATCGACGATCGACATCTCGACGCGTTCGCCGCGGCCATAGCCCTGCGCCTGCGCGCTGCCGGCGGCAGCGGCGAGGAGGGCGGCGACGGCGAGGACGGCACGGGTTCGGGCGGTCATGGGTGGCGCTCGTTGGTAAGGTGTCGAGATCAACGCATGGGCGCGCTGAACGGGGTCGCCACGGCCGCTTCCATGCGCGCAACGCATTCACCCGCCGTTGATCCGGGCCGACGCGGACCCCCGCGCTAGACTTGCGGCCCCACGATCCGCCCGCGACTCCATGGCCCGCACCCGCGTCCTCACCGGCATCACCACGTCCGGCACCCCGCACCTCGGCAACTACGCCGGCGCGATCCGCCCGGCGCTGGCGGCGAGCCGCGATCCGTCGGTGGAGAGCTTCTACTTCCTCGCCGACTACCACGCGCTGATCAAGGTGCAGGACCCGGCGCGCGTGCAGCGCTCCACGCTGGAGATCGCCGCGAGCTGGCTTGCCTGCGGGCTCGATCCCGCGCAGGTGTGGTTCTACCGGCAGAGCGACGTGCCGGAGATCCCCGAACTCACGTGGCTGCTGACCTGCGTCGCCGGCAAGGGCCTGCTCAACCGCGCGCACGCCTACAAGGCGGCGGTGGACCGCAATCGCGAGTCGGGCGAGGACGACGATGCCGGCGTCACCGCCGGCCTCTTCATGTATCCGGTGCTGATGGCCGCGGACATCCTCGTCTTCAATGCGCAGAAGGTGCCGGTGGGTCGCGACCAGATCCAGCACATCGAGATGGCGCGCGACATCGGCCAGCGCTTCAACCATCTCTACGGCGAGCACTTCACGTTGCCGGAGGCCGCGATCGAGCAGAACGTCGCGACGCTGCCGGGCCTGGACGGCCGCAAGATGAGCAAGAGCTACGACAACGTCATCCCGCTGTTCGCCCCGCGCGAGCAGCTGAAGAAGCTCATCTATTCGATCGTGACCGACTCGCGTGCGCCGGGCGAGCCGAAGGACGCCGACGCGTCGAACGTGTTCCAGCTCTACCAGGCGTTCTCGAGCGATGCGCAGGCCGCCGAGATGCGCCGCGCCTTCGAATCGGGCATCGCCTGGGGCGAGGCGAAGCAGGCGCTGTTCGAGCGCATCGACGCCGAGATCGCGCCGATGCGCGAGAAGTACGAGGCGCTGGTGGCGAACCCGGCCGCGATCGAGTCGATCCTGCGCGACGGTGCCGCGCGCCTGCGTGCCACGTACGCGACGCCGCTGCTGGCGTCGCTGCGCGAGGCGGTGGGGCTGCGCGACCTGTCGAAGGTGTCGATGGCCGCGACGAACGTCGACGAGACGCCGGCGCCCGCCGTCTTCAAGCAGTACCGCGAGGCCGACGGAAAGTTCTACTTCAAGCTGGTGCAGGGCGAGCGCCTGCTGCTGCAGAGCGCGGGCTTCGATGCACCGCGCGACGCGGGCCAACGCGTGGCCGCGCTCAAGCAGGCGGCGCGGCTCGACGACGAATCCGCCGCGATGCTCGCGGAGGGCGTGTCGCGCGCGGACGTCGATGCCGCGCTGGCCCGGCTGGCGGAGGCCGCGGCATGAGCATGAGCGCGTCGGTACAGCAGGTGCTCGCGCTCATCCTGTTCCTGCCGTGGTTCGCGATCCTCACCGGCCTGTTCTGCTTCTATCCGCGCGAGCCACGCCACGCACGGCGCCGCGCGTTCGACCTCGCCACGATCGCGCTCGCGCTCGTCGCCTTCGTGCTCGTCGTGCGCTGGGCACACGGCTACGCGGTGCCGACGGGCAGCGCCGGCAACATCTGGCGCCAGGTGCTCGCCACCACGTCCGGCTATGCGGTCTTCCTCGGCGTGATGGTGGCCGGCTGGTTCGCGCGCCGTCGGTGGCTGCGCGGGCTGTCCTGAGGCCTCACGGCCGGCGCGGTACCATCGGGACGCCCCCCGGGCCGCCCCGATGACGCACGCCTTCGAGCTCCTGCCCCGTGACCTGCCGACGGCCGAGCGCTACCGCGCCTTCGATTGGTCACGCACGCCGCTCGGTGCGATCGACGACTGGGACCTGGCGCTGCGCACGCTCGTCCCGGTCATGCTCGCCTCCAACCAGCCGATGTTCATCGCCTGGGGGCCGCAGCGGACGCTGCTCTACAACGCGCCGTATGCCGAATTGCTGGGCAACAAGCACCCCGACGCGTTCGGCCGTGACTTCCTCGAGGTCTGGCACGAGATCCGTGGCGACCTGACGCCGCTGGTCGAGGCCGCCTACCGCGGCGAGCCCTCGCAGGGCCAGGACCTCCAGCTGTGGATCGAGCGCCACGGCTATCGCGAGGAGGCGCACTTCTCCTACTTCTATTCGCCGGTGCGGGGCAGCGACGGCGAGGTCGCCGGATTCTTCTGCGCCTGCAACGACATCACCGCGCAGGTGGTGACCGAGCGCCGGATCGCCGAGAGCGAGGCGCGCTACCGGGGCGTGTTGCAGAACATGGACGAGGGTTTCGTCCTGTTCGACCGCGACTTCACGATCCTCGAAGTGAACGACGCGACGCTGCGCCTGGTCGGGCTCGCGCGCGACGAACTGATCGGCCGCAATCACTGGGAGCGCTTCCCCGGCGCCGAGCAGGGACCGGTCGGTGCGCTCTACCGGGACGCACTGGCCGCCGGCGCCTCGCGTTCGGCCGAGAATCTCCACCGTTTTCCCGACGGCCGCGAATGCTGGTTCGAGGTGCGCGCCTTTCCCGTCGGCGACGGTCTCGCCGCGCTGTTCCGCGACGTGACCGAACGCCACCGGCTCGAGGCCGAGGCAGCGGCGTCGATGGAACGCGTCAACCTCGCACTCGATGCGGGCGCGATCGTCGGCACCTGGATCTGGGACATCCCGGAGGACCGCGTGGTCGCCGACGAGCGCTTCGCCGTAAGTTTCGGCCTCGATCCGGGTGCCTTGCGCGACGGCGTGGCGATCCAGCACGCGTTCGATGCGATCCATGCCGAGGACCGGGCCAACGTTCAGGCGCAGGTCGCGCGAGCGATCGAGACGCGCGGCGCCTACCGCTGCCAGTACCGCGTGCTGCGCGACGGCCACTACCGCTGGGTCGAGGCGACCGGCCGGGTGCAATGCGATCCGGACGGCACGCCCCGGCGCTTTCCCGGCGTGCTGCTCGACATCGACGAGCGACGCCGCGTCGAGGCCGAGCGCGACCGCGCGACCGCGCTGCTGGAGACGTTCGTCGCCGCGGTGCCGGGCGTGGTGTATGCGAAGGACCGCGACGGGCGTTACCTCGTCGCCAACCGGGGCGCCGCGCAGTCGCTGGGCCTCGAGCCGGAAGACTTCATCGGGCGCACCGACGCGGAGGTCATGCCCGACCCCGAGGATTCGGCGGCGGTGATGGCGAACGACCGCGCGGTGATGGAGAGCGCCGTCGCCACGCAGGTCGAGGAAGTGGCGCGGCGTCCAAACGGCGAAACGTCCATCTGGTGGTCGTCGAAGGCGCCGCTGCGTGGCCCGGAGGGCGCGGTGATCGGCCTGGTCGGCACCAGCGTCGACATCACCGAGCGCAAGGCCATCGAGGACGCCCTGCGCCTGTCCGAGCAGCGCAGCGCACTGGCGATGGACATCGCACGGCTCGGCACGTGGCGCTGGGACCTGCGCACCGGCGTGATCCTCGCCGACGCGCGCTGCCGCGAGATGTGCGGGCTCGATGCCGATGCCGCGACGTTCGCGTTCGACGCGATCGAGGCGCGCGTGCATCCGGGCGACTGGCCGGCCGTCGTGCGTGCGCTGCGGGCGGCGCTCGACCCGCAGGGCGAGGGTGCGTACGCCGAGGAGTTCCGCTGGCGCCACGCCGACGGCCGCGTGGTCTGGACCGCCTCGCGCGGCACTGTCGAATTCGAGGGCGAAGGCGCGGCGCGGACCGCGGTCGCGCTGCTCGGCTCGGTCATCGACATCACCGAGCGCCGCCAGATGATCGAAGCGCTGCGCCAGGCCGACCAGCGCAAGGACGAGTTCCTCGCGATGCTGGCCCACGAACTGCGCAATCCGCTCGCACCGATCGGTACCGCGGCGCATGTCCTGAAGCTGTCCGCGGGCGACGCGGGTCGCGTGGGCCACGCCGCGGAGATCATCGACCGGCAGGTGGGCCACCTCACGCGGCTGGTCGACGACCTGCTCGACGTGTCGCGGGTCACCCGCGGCCTGGTCCAGCTCGACCGCGCGCCCGTGGACCTGCGCAGCGTCGTCGCGACGGCGGTCGAGCAGGTCCGCCCGCTGGTCACCTCGCGACGTCACGAACTCCGCACGCGCGTAGGCGCGGGGCCGTTCGTGGTCGACGGCGATTTCCATCGACTCGTCCAGGTGGTGGCGAACCTGCTCAACAACGCCGCGAAGTACAGCCCCGCGGGCGGGACGATCGAGATTTCGCTCGACCTGCGCGACGGCGAAGCGACGCTCTGCGTGGCCGACACCGGCGTCGGCATCGCCCCGCACCTGCTGGAGGCGGTGTTCGACCTGTTCACGCAGGCCGAGCGCACGCCTGACCGCAGCCAGGGCGGGCTCGGCATCGGGCTCGCGCTGGTGCGCAGCCTGGTGCGCCTGCACGGCGGCCGCGTGCGCGCCGAAAGCGACGGTGCGCAGCGAGGCGCGCGCTTCATCGTCGAACTGCCGCTCGCAACGGACATGCCGGTGACGCCGCGCGCCGTGGAGTCGGTCGCGGTCGGATCGCGGCGTCGCGTGCTGGTGGTCGACGACAATGCCGATGCCGCGGGCACGCTCGCGGACGTGCTGCAGATCGTCGGCCACGAGGTGACCGTCGCGCACGATGCCGGCGGCGCGCTCGCCGCGGCCGAGATGGCCGAGGCCTGGGACGCCTGCATCCTCGACATCGGCCTGCCCGACATGACCGGCCACGAGCTCGCGGGCCGGCTGCGCGCGCTCCCGGCGGCGGCCGGCGCGACGTTCGTCGCCCTGACCGGCTACGGCCAGCTGCGCTACCGCGAGGTCTCCACCGCCGCGGGCTTCGAGCACCACCTCGTCAAGCCGGCGAACGTGCCGGAACTGCTCGGGATCCTCGAGCGCGCCGGCGTGTCGGCGGCGCGCCGCGTTTAAACCCGGCGGGCCGCGGCCGCATCGATGGAGGACCGGCGGCGCGTCGACCGCTTCTCCCATCAGGCCCGACATGTCCGCTCGCCCGCTTCGATCCGCGCTCGCCTGCGCACTGCTTCTCGCCTGCTCCGCACTGCATGCGCAGGAGCCGACGGCGGCGACCGTGGCGACGCGCAGCTACGCGCCCGCCGACTTCGTCCGGTACGCGCCGCACAACGCACTCGACATGCTGCGCCAGGTGCCCGGCTTCGTGATCCGCGAGGCCGAGCAGGAACGCGGGCTCGGCGAGGCGACCGGCAACGTCGTCATCAACGGCCGGCGCATGTCCGGCAAGAACAACGACGTCATCACCGAGCTCACGCGCATTCCCGTCGAGAACGTGGTGCGCATCGAGATCGTCGACGGCGCGAAGCTGGACGTCCCGGGCCTGTCGGGCCAGGTTGCGAACATCGTGACGCGCGCCGGGGGCATCCGCGGGCAGTGGTCGTGGAAGCCGGACGTGCGGGCCTACAACACGCGGCCGCAGCTCACGCGCGGCGACGTCTCGGTCAGCGGCTCGAACGGCGGCCTGCAGTACACCGTCGGCCTGCGCAACGACGCCAACCACAGCGGCGCGGACGGCGGCACGCGCATCTACAACGCCGACGGCAGCCTGCGCGACACGCGCTACGACGCCTGGACCGGCGAGTCGGACCGCCCGAAGCTCAGTACGCGCCTCACCTACACCGCCGCCGACGGCGACGTCGCGAACCTCAACGCATCCGTGCAGAAGCAGTTCTTCCACTATCGCGAGGATGGCGTGCGCAGCGGGCCGGGCCTGCCGGATCGCGAACGCCGGGTGCGTGAACAGGAGGGCGGCCATGCCTACGAGGTCGGCGGCGACTACGAGTTCGGGCTCGGCATCGGCCGGCTGAAGCTGATCGGCCTCGACCGCTATTCCAGCAGCCCGTACTCGCAGACGGTGGTGACGCGCGTGGTGGACGGCTCGGCCGCCGACAGCGGCAGCCGCTTCGCGCGCGACAGCGAGGAGACCGAGCGCATCGCGCGCGCGGAATACCGCTGGAAGACCGGGGCGAGCGACTGGCAGCTCTCCGGCGAAGGCGCGTTCAACCGCCTCGACAGCGCGTCGAGCCTCGCCGTGCTCGATGCCGGCGGCGACTTCGTGGCCGTGCCGCTGCCGGGCGCCACCGCCGTCGTCGAAGAGGACCGCTATGCGCTGATCGGCAGCTGGGGCCATCCGCTCGGCGCCACCGCGAAGCTGCAGGTGTCGGCCGGCGCCGAGTATTCCAACCTCCGGCAGGCCGGCGCGGGCGGACTCAGCCGCAATTTCCTGCGGCCCAAGGGCTCGGTGTCGCTCGCCTGGAAGCCGTCCGACACGCTCGACGTCAACGTCAAGCTGCAGCGGCGCGTGGGCCAGCTGAACTTCTACGACTTCCTCGCCTCGGTGAACCTCAACGACGACCGCGAGAACGCCGGCAACCCGGACCTCGTGCCGCAGCAGAGCTGGGAACTGGAGGTCGAGGCGACGAAGAACCTCGGCGCCTGGGGCACCACCACGCTGCGCGTCTTCGACCACCGCATCGACGACCTGATCGACATCATCCCGATCGGCGCGACCGGCGAGAGCATCGGCAACATCGATTCGGCGCGCGAATACGGCTTCGAGTGGAAGGGCACGTGGAAGCTCGAGGCGCTGGGCTGGCGCGGCGCCAAGCTCGACACGCGCTGGATGGCGATGGAGAGCGCGGTGCGCGATCCGCTCACTGGCGTCGAGCGTCGCACCGGCAACAGCCTCGTGCACTTCTGGCAGGTCGCGCTGCGCGACGACATCCCCGACACGAATTGGGCGGTGGGCGCGGACGTGAACCACGAGAAGGATTCGCGCGACGTCCGCCTGACCGAGGTCGGCGAGACGTGGGAAGGGCCGCTCTGGGGCAGCCTGTTCGTCGAGCGCAAGGATTTCCACGGGCTGACCGTGCGCGGCACGCTGAGCAACGTGCTGGGCGCGCGCAGCTACCGCGACCGCTACGTCTACGTGGGCCGCCGCACCGGGCCGGTCGACTTCCACGAGGTGCGCGACCGTCGCATCGGACCGATCCTCTCGCTGAGCGTGTCCGGCACGTTCTGACCGCCGGATCAGCCGCGCGCGGTCGGCTTGCGGGCCGGGGTCTTCACGGCTGCCGTCCTGGTGGCCCGGGGTCGTGCCGCGGCGGCGACCGGCGCCGGGCCGACCACCAGGCCGATCAGGTCGCCAACCCGGCAGTGCGCCTCCAGCGGATGTCGCAATGCGACGTCCAGATGCAGCGTGTAGGTGTTGCGCCGGCCGTCGCGCTGGCGCTCCAGCACCCCGCCGTCCTCCAGCTCCGAGACGATGCGCTGCACCGCACGCTCGGTCACGCCCACCTTCGCCGCCACCTCGCGCAGGGTCTGTGCGCCGTCCGCCGCGAGGCAGACGAGCACGTGGGTGTGGTTGCTCAGGAAGGTCCAGCCGCTGTCGGTCATGCCGTTCGTCCGTTTTTCGTACGCCGTCGTTGACACGAACTCAATAACGCGACCTACAATACACGACACAAACGTCGTATATAGGAGGGCGCATGTCCGCCCAGCTCAGGCCGCAGACCGCCGTCGACCTGCTGCCGGACCGCACCATCGCCGTGGCCGCGGGCGACGGCATCGGCCCGGAGATCATGGACGCCGTGCTGTCGGTGCTGCGTGCCGCCGACCCGGGCCTGTCGTTCGCGCCGGTCACCGTCGGGCTCGAAGCCTACCGTGCGGGATCGACGGCCGGCTTCGGCCGCGAGGTGATCGACACCGTCGCCGAGCACGGCGTGATTCTCAAGGGTCCGATCACCACGCCGCAAGGCGGCGGCTACAAGAGTGTGAACGTGAGCCTGCGCAAGACGTTCGGCCTCTACGCCAACCTGCGCCCCTGCGTCGCCTACCACCCGTTCGTCGCGACCCATCATCCTGGCATGGACGTGGTGATCGTGCGCGAGAACGAGGAGGACACCTACGCCGGCATCGAGCACCGCCAGACGGACGAAGTGGTGCAGTGCCTGAAGCTCATCACGCGCCCGGGCTGCGAGCGCATCGTGCGCTACGCCTTCGAGTACGCGCGCATGCACGGCCGTCGCAAGGTCACGTGCATGACCAAGGACAACATCATGAAGCTCACGGACGGGCTGTTCCATCGCGTGTTCGACGAGATCGCGCCGGAGTATCCGGACATCGCCGCCGACCACATGATCATCGACATCGGCACCGCGAAGATGGCGGTCGACCCCAGGCGCTTCGACGTGGTAGTGACGCCGAACCTCTACGGCGACATCCTCTCCGACGTCGCCGCGGAAGTCGCCGGCAGCATCGGCCTCGCGCCGTCGTCGAACATCGGCCGCGACTGCGCGATGTTCGAGGCGGTGCACGGCTCGGCGCCGGACATCGCCGGGCAGGACCTCGCTAATCCGTCGGGCCTGCTGCTCAGCGCGGTGATGATGCTGGTGCACCTCGGCCGCCGCGCGCCCGCCGCCGCCATCCACAACGCCTGGCTGCGCACGCTGGAGGACGGCCTGCACACCGCGGACGTCTTCGGCGCGCACAGCCGCGAAAAGGTCGGCACGCGCGCCTTCGCGCAGGCGGTGGTCGCGCGCCTCGGCCAGCAGCCGCGGCAGCTCGCGGCGGTGGCGTATCCCGATCGCGCACCGACGCCGGCGGCGCCGACGTTGGAAGTCGCCCGGAACCCATCGGTCAAGACACTCGAGGGGGTCGACGTTTTCCTCCACTGGGACGTGCCGGGCCGCGATGCCGACACGCTGGGCGCCGCGTTGGAAGCGGTGGCTGGCCCGCAGTTCCGCCTGTCGCTGATCACCAACCGCGGGGTGAAGGTTTATCCGCAGGGCCAGAAGCAGACGACCCGCACGGACCACTGGCGCTGCCGCTTCGTCGTCGCCGACGACTACCTGCTCAAGCCCGCCTCGGTCTGCGCGCTGCTGCTGCGCGTGGCAGAAGCCGGCTTCGAAGCCGTCAAGACCGAGAACCTCTACGCCTTCGACGGCGTGCGCGGCTACTCGCAGGCGCAGGGCGAGTGAACGCCGTCCGCGGCCTCGCGCCGGCGGCGCTTTACGCCGGCCGGCGCGTCGCGCTGCTCACCCAGCACGGGAAGGAGGCAATCCTCGCGCCCGTGCTCGAGCCGGCGCTGGGCTGCCGGATCGATCTCGTCACCGGCTACGACACCGACCTGCTCGGCACCTTCACCCGCGACATCCCCCGCGAGGGCACGCAACTGCAGGCCGCGCGGCGCAAGGCGCGCATCGGCATGGAGCTGGGGGGCGCGAGGATCGGCCTCGCGAGCGAGGGCGCCTTCGGCACCGATCCGATGTTCGGCCTGCTGCCGTGGAACGTCGAGATCGTGATCTGGATCGACGACACGCTCGGCATCGAGGTCGTGGGCCGCGCGGCCGGGAAGGCGCGTTTCGCCACGCGCCGCGTCACCTGCTGGGCCGAGGCGGAGGACTTCGCGCGCCAGTGCGACTTCCCCGCGCACGGCCTCGTCGCTCGCCCCGACAGCGCCTTCGACCGCCGCGTGCACAAGGACATCGTCGACCTCGACGGCCTGCGGCATGCCTTTGACGCCGCGTTGGCCGAGTCGAGCGACGGCTACGTCGTGCTGGACGTCGACGCGCGGGCGCACCGCAACCCGACGCGGCAGGGCGTGATCCGCGAGGCCGCGCTCGACCTGGCCGCGCGTCTGGCGTCCTGCTGCCCGGCCTGCGATGCACCGGGCTTCGCGGTCGCGCGCCGGGAGCCCGGCCGCCCCTGCGCCGACTGCGGCGGCCCGACCAGCGACGCGCGCGCCGAGGTCCAGGCCTGCGTCCGCTGCGCGCACCACGAGGTGCGACCGCTGGGCGACGGGCCGGCCGATCCTGCGCACTGCCCCGGCTGCAATCCCTGACCGGCGCAACCGTCCGTTCCGGCGGGCCACGGTGGCGGCGAACGCCGCCAGGCCCGACACTTCCCCTTCTTCCTGCAGGCTCCCCATGCGCGGACTCTTCGTTACAGGCACCGACACCGGCGTGGGCAAGACGCGCGTGAGCACAGCGCTCGCGCATGCGCTGGCCGCGCGCGGCGTCGACGTGCGCGTGCGCAAGCCGGTCGAATCCGGCGCGCCCGACGGCCCCGACGGCCCGTTGCCGCAGGACGCCAGCGCGCTGCGCCTGGCCGCCGGTGCGCGCGAATCGCTGGCGACGATCTGCCCGTTCGCGCTGCGCGCGGCGCTGTCGCCCGAGCGCGCCGCCGCGCTCGAAGGCATCGAGCTCGAACTCGCGGCGCTTGCCGACGCGGCGGTGCAGGGCGTCGGCCCGTCGGGCCTGGCCCTCGTGGAAGGCGCGGGCAGCTTCTATTCGCCGATCGCGCGGGGCGCGCTCAATGCCGACCTCGCCCAGGCGCTCGGCCTGCCGGTGCTGGTGGTCGCGGCCGACCGCCTCGGCACGATCGGCCACACGCTGCTGACGGTCGAGGCGGTGCGTGCGCGCGGGCTCGTCGTCGCCGGCGTTGTCCTGAGCCAGACGTTCGCGCTCCCGGATGCGGAGATGGACAACGCCGGCGAGCTCTCGCGCTGGCTCGAGCGGCCGGTGCTGCGCCTGCCCTACGGCGGCGCGGCCGGGCCCGATGCCTGGCGTCGCGAGGCTGCGCTGCTGGAGCCCGTCGTGCGCACGCTGCTGGCCGACGCCGCATGAGCGATGCGGTGGACGCGGCGGCGATCGAGCGGGCGGTGCGCGTGCTGCGCGCGGGCGGGCTGGTCGCGTTCCCGACCGAGACCGTCTATGGCCTGGGCGCAGCGGCGCGCGACGCGACGGCGGTGGCGAAGATCTTCGCGGCCAAGGGGCGGCCCGCGGACCATCCGCTGATCGTGCACGTGCCGTCGGTCGAGGCGCTCGCGCGCTGGGCCTCGCACGTGCCCGATGCGGCGAAAAGGCTCGCCGCGGCGTTCTGGCCCGGCCCGCTCGCGCTGGTGCTCCCGCGCGCGCCTGGCGTACCCGACGCGGTGACCGGCGGCCTCGACACCGTGGCGCTGCGCATGCCGCGCCATCCGGTCGCGCTCGCGCTGCTGCAGGCCTTCGGCGACGGCGTCGCCGCGCCGTCCGCCAATCGCTACGGCCGCGTCAGCCCCACGCTCGCCGAGCACGTGCGCGACGAACTCGGCGATCGCGTCGACCTCGTGCTCGATGGCGGGCGCTGCGACGTGGGCGTCGAATCCACCATCGTCGATCTCTCGGGCGAGACGCCGGTGCTGCTGCGGCCGGGTGCGGTCACCGTCGCCATGCTCGAAGGCGTGCTCGGCACGCCGGTGCGGCCGGCGGGCGAAGGCGCGACGCCGGCGCCGGGTCGCAAGCCTTCGCACTACGCGCCGCGCGCCCGCGTGCTGCTCGCGAGCGATGCCGAGGCCGTGAGCCTCGCGCGCTCATTCAACGCCGGCGGCGCCCGCGTGGGACTGCTCTCCGTGCGGCCGCCGGTGGAGCCCGGCCTCGTCTGGCTGGGCCTGCCGGACGATCCCGAGCAGCAGGCACGCCAGCTCTACCAGCGCCTGCGCGATGCCGATGCGCTGGGCCTCGATGTGGTCGTCGCCGTGCCGCCGGCGGGCGAGGGCATCACCGAAGCGCTGCGCGACCGGCTGCACCGCGCCGCGGGGCTCGGCGACGGCGTGCCGGATGCGTCAGACTTCGCGCCATGACCGACCGCCTCACCATCACCCGACCCGACGACTGGCACGTCCACCTGCGCGACGGCGCGATGCTGCGCGACGTGCTGCCGGACACCGCGCGCCAGATGGGCCGCGCGATCGTGATGCCCAACCTCGTCCCGCCGGTGGTCACCACCGCGGACGCCGCGGCCTACCGCGACCGCATCCTCGCCGCACTGCCGGCCGGTGCGTCGTTCGAACCGCTGATGACGCTCTATCTCACCGAGAGCACCACGGCCGACGAGATCGTGCGCGCACGCGAAAGCGGTTTCGTGCACGGCGTGAAGCTGTATCCCGCGCATGCGACGACGAATTCGAGCCATGGCGTCGGCGACCTGCGCCGCTGCGCCGCGACGCTCGAGGCGATGCAGCGCGTCGGCCTGCCGCTGCTGGTGCACGGCGAGGTGACCGATCCCGAGGTCGACGTCTTCGATCGCGAAGCCGTCTTCATCGAGCGCGTGCTCGAACCGCTGGTGCGCGATTTCCCCGCGCTCCGGATCGTGCTCGAGCACATCACCACCACCGCGGCGGCGGACTTCGTGCACGCGGCGCCCGCGAACGTCGGCGCGACGATCACCGTCCACCACCTGCTGCTCAACCGCAACGCCATCTTCGCCGGCGGCCTGCGCCCGCACCACTACTGCCTTCCGGTGCTCAAGCGCGAGATCCATCGCCAGGCACTGGTGAAGGCCGCGGTCTCCGGCTCGCCGAAGTTCTTCCTCGGCACCGACAGCGCGCCCCATCCCAGGCATGCGAAGGAATCGGGCTGCGGCTGCGCGGGCATCTACACCGCGCACGCGGCGATCGAGCTCTACGCCGAAGCCTTCGATGCGGCCGGTGCACTCGACCGGCTCGAAGCGTTCGCCAGCTTCAATGGCCCCGACTTCTACGGCCTGCCGCGCAATGCCGGCACCGTGACGCTGGTACGAGAGCCGACGCCGGTGCCCGAGACGCTGCACGTCGGCGGCCACGAGCTCGTGCCGTTCCGCGCCGGCGCCACGGTGGGTTGGCGCTTGGTCGACTGACCGCGGCGGTCGGGGCGCGAGCGACTCGCGCACCGACCCGTCGCCCTCAGAACCCGAACGTGGCGCCCGCGCCCGCGAGGATCGCGAGGCCGAACACGGCGAACAGCGCGGCGGCGGTCGCACGCACGAGCTTCATCGGGATGCGGCGCAGCAGGCGGTCGCCGACGAGCACCGCCGGCACGTTCGCGATCATCATGCCGAGCGTGCTGCCGGCCACGATCGCGACCAGCGACGCATGCGTCGCGGCCATCGCCGCGGTCGCGAGCTGCGTCTTGTCGCCCATTTCGGCGAAGAAGAACGCGACGAGCGTGGTGCCGAAGATGCCGAAGCGTGGCGCCTCGGCGACGCCCGATTCGTCGAACGTGTCCGGCACCAGCGTCCATGCGGCCATCGCGACGAACAGCCCGCCGATCACCCAGCGCAGCACGCTCGGCCCGACGAGCGCCATCACCCACGCACCGGCCGCGCCGGCGAGCGCATGGTTGAACAGGGTGGCGACGAGGATGCCCAGCACGATCGGCACCGGCTTGCGGTAGCGCGCGGCGAGCACGAAGGAGAGCAGCTGCGTCTTGTCGCCGATCTCGGCGAGGGCGACGGCGCCGGTGGAGGCGAGGAAAGGAGTCATGGCGGTTCCAGGCCGGGCAATGGACGCAGGACCACGCGCATCCCCGGCCATCGGAGGCGGCGTGGTCCATGGTCTTGCCAGATGCGGGACCGCCGGCGCCATGGCCGGTTCAGGCCAAGCATGTTGACGCGGGCCTCGCCGGGATCGGCGAGAGGCTACTCCCCAGGGACGCGGCCATTGTACGCGCCCGGGCGCACCGGACGGCGGGGCGTCGCGCGTCGGTTCAGCCCGCCGACGCGGGCAGGAAGTCCGTGTACTCGAAGCGGCCGTCGCGCAGGACCCGCTCGCCGGCCTTCACCGCGATCGGCGTGGCGAACATCGGGCCGTCCACCACGAGCGTATGGAATTCCCCGTTCTCGCCGCACGGGTCGCAGCCGGACGGCAGGGCCGCGAGCAGCGTGTCGTCGAAGGCACGGCCGGAGAAATCCGCGTCGAGTTGCGCGGTGTCGACGCAACACAGGTGCGCGCGCAGGCCGCCGGCGATCATCGCGCGCGCGAGCACCGCGGTGTCTGCGCCGAACAGTGGCGTCTCCACGCGCCAGTCGAGCTTCGCGAGCGAGGCCTCGCGCCAGACGCGGACGTCGTCGAGGAAGAGGTCGCCGAACGCGACCGTGTCGAGGCCCGGCCAGCGCGCACGCGCGTCCGCGAGCGCATCCGCGATCGCCGCTTCGTAGCGCGCATTGTCGCAGCGTGGCTCGATGACGGCTTCGACCAGCGGCAGTCCGGTCGCCGCGGCTTGCGCGTGAAGCACGTCGCGACGGATGCCGTGCATCGCGATGCGGTCGTAGCCGCTGTTGACCGTGGTCAGCAGCGCGACGACCTCGACGTCGTCGCGCGCGCGCAGCGTGTGCAGGGTCCACGCTGCGTCCTTGCCGCCGCTCCAGGAGAGCAGCACCGGCCGGCGGCTCATCGCGTCATCCCTCGCGCGTCGCGGCACTCAGGCCGCGGTGACGTCGCGCAGCTGCCAGTGGCTGCCGGCCAGCAGGCGCAGGCGGTGGCGGACCACGTCGCCCGGCAGGACCGTCGTCAGCACGAGGTCGATGTGCAGGTCCCGCTGCTCGCCGGTGGCGACCGCGTTCGGATCGGTCGCCCCGAGCGCGGGGTCGACGTCGTCCGGATCGTCCTGCGTGCCGCGCCAGCGGTCGTACACCTGCGACGTGCGCATCGCGTTCTCGAGCTGCTCGGCGAAGCCCTCGGCGCCGTGCGCACTGAAGGACGTGTCGGGGTTGCTGCCGCGTGCGGCGGCGCCGTCGGGAAGGCGGATGTAGTAACGCGTCGGCATGGAGGGCTCCTCGGAAGGTCGCGTTCAGTCTATTCAGCATGCTACGCAGCGCCCGTGAACGCCAGAAACGACGACGGCCCGCCGGAGCGGGCCGTCGTGGGCGATGCGACCGTCAGTCCTCGCCGTGCGCGCGGGCTTCGGCCTCGTTGAACGTGCGCCCGAACGTGGTGCCGTCCTTGCCGCGCTGCCAGAAGAAGGTCGGCGCCGCCGCGTTGCGGCCGCCGATCTCCTTCATGCCCGCGTCCACGTCGAACAGGCGCCCGTTGACCATCACGAAGCGCGTGTCGATCGTGCTGCGGATGTTCTCCAGCGGGTTCGAATTGAGCACGACGAGGTCCGCGCGCTTGCCCGCCTCGATCGAGCCGAGCTGCTTGGACAGGCCGAGGTAGTCCGCGCCGTCGACGGTCGCCGCGCGCAGCGCCTCGAAGTTGCTGAAGCCGCCCTGCGCGAGGCTCCAGATCTCCCAGTTCGGCGACAGGCCCTGGAGCTGGCCGTGGCCGCCGACCTGGATACCGATGCCGGCATCGCGCATCGCCTTGGCCGTCTTCGCCACGTTGATGTGCCAGTAGTCCCAGTCCGGCGCCGTCTCGCGGCGGATGCTGCGTGCATCGAGCGTGTCGCGCGGGAAGAAGCGCGCGAGCTTCCTGTCTTCCCAGACGTCGTCGCGCGCGTACCACCAGTACTCGCCCGACAGGCCGCCGTAGTTCACCACGAGCGTCGGCGTGTTGCGCACGTCGGTCTGCGACCAGACGCCGATGACGTCCTTGTAGAGCGGCGCGACCGGGATGTTGTGCTCGATGCCGGTGACGCCGTCGATCATCATCGTCATGTTGTGGTGGAAGGTGGAGCCGCCTTCCTCCACGACGAGCAGGCCCAGTTCGCGCGCGGCCTGGTCGATCTGCTGGCGCTGGTCGCGACGCGGCTGGTTGTAGCTCTTCACCGAGAACGCGCCGACCGCCTTCATCCGGCGCAGGTGGCTGCGCGCGTCGTCGAGCGAGTTCACCACCGCCTTGAAGTCGCCATCCGCGCCGTAGAGGATCGTGCCGGTCGAGAACAGGCGCGGGCCGACCATCCGGCCGGCCTTCAGCAGCTCCGCCTGCGAGAAGACGAACTCGGTGCTGGCCGACGGGTCGTGCATCGTGGTGATGCCGAAGGCGAGGTTCGCGTAGTAGGCCCAGTTCTGCTGCGGCACCACGCCGGAGCCGAAGTTCGCCGAATGCGCATGCACGTCGACGTAGCCCGGCACGATGGTCTTGCCGGTGGCGTCGACCATGCGCGCACCCGCCGGCACGGCGACCTGCGAAGCCGGGCCGACCGCGACGATGCTGTCGCCGCGCACGACGACGGTGCCGTCCTCGATCACCTCCTGCGCCTTGGCCGCATCGCGCATCGTGACCACGCGTGCGTGCGTGAACGCGACGGTCTCGTCCGGTGCATAGACGGGCTGGGTCAGGCCCATGGCCACGCCGCCGTCGTTGGTCGGCTTTGCGATTTCTTTCGGCGCACCCGGCAGGAAGGCGAAGCTCTGCGTGAGGTCGCGCGAGTAGTAGCGGTCGCCCATCGTCCAGTGCAGCGACTTCGAGTCCGCCGCCCAGTGCAGGTAGCTGCCGACGTCCGCGCTGACCTGCGTCACCGGCACGGCCTTGGTGTCCTTCGACAGCTCGAGCGCCTGGCCGGTTTCGACCATCGGCGCCACGTAGGCATTGAACAGCTCCGTGAACGCGACCCACTTGCCGTCGGGGCTGATGCTCACCGTGTCCGGATACTTGAGGTTGAAGACTTCGCGCGGCTGTTCACCGTTGAGGCCGACGGATATCAGCTTCTTCTTGAGCCCGCCGCCGGTGAAGTAGTAGACGCGGCTGCCGTCGGCGCTGAACTGCGGCGCATCGCCTTCGTCGGCGACGCGCTTCGCGCCACCGCCGTCGGCATTCATGACGTAGATGCCGGTGTCGTTGCTCCACGTCGAGCCGGTCATGCCGCTGCCGCCCGACTTCGAATACACGATGCGGCGGCCGTCCGGCGAGAAGCGCGGGCCGTAGTAGTAGCCCTTCTCGGTCGTCAGCTTGCGCCCCGCGCCGGTGCCGGCGGCGTCGCGCAGCCAGATGGCGCCGAGACCCTCGTCGGACCACGTCGTGTAGAGCAGCTTGCTGCCGTTCGCGCTGAAGCTCGGCTGGTATTCGTAGACGCCGGTGTTCGACGTCAGGCGCTCGGGCGTGCCGTTGGGCAGCGTCTTGCGCCAGAGCTGGCCGACCGCATTGAACACGACGCTGCGACCGTCGCTGCTGGTGGCGACGTCGCGGATCAGCTTCGGCGCGAACGTGCCGGAATCGAGCGTCTGCGTGAAGCGCAGCGGCGCGGTAACGGCCTGCTCGATCTCCGCGGTGAACGGGATGTTGGTCGGCGTGCCGCTCGCCATGTCGACGCGCCAGAGCTTGCCCTGCGCCCAGATCACCACGTTCTTCGAGTCCGGGGTCCAGTCGAAGTCGGTGTACGGGCCGAAGATCGCCCACGCTTCCTGCTGGTCGTGCGAGAGACCGTCCCACACCGCGCGCACTTCGCCGCTCTTGAGGTCGAGCACGTGCAGCACCGACTTGTCGCGGATGCGCTTCACGAAGGCGAGCGACCTGCCGTCGGGCGAGGGCTGCGGGCGCACCGCGCCGCCGGACGTGTCGACCAGCGTATCGATGCGACCGTTGGTGCGGTCGAGGCGCTTGATCGCGTAGATCGTGCCGTGCGGGTCCTTGTTGTACTGGAACGTCGGGCCGCGGCTCACGTCCTCGGAGAAGTAGACGTAACGCCCGTCGGGCGACACCGCGGGCTCGCCGAGGTCCTGCTGGTCGTTCTTCTGCTTGGTCAGCTGCACGCCCGTGCCGCCGCCGGCCACGTGGTACATCCACAGCTCGCCGGCGCCGAGCGAGCGCTCGCCGGTAAAGTGCTTGCGGCCGATCAGGTACTGCCCGTCCGGCGTCCACACCGGGTTGTTGAGCAGGCGGAAGTCTTCCTTCGTCACCTGCACGGCATTGCCGCCATCAAGGCGCATGCGCCAGAGGTTGTTGCCGCCGCCCCGGTCGGAGGTGAAGGCGATCTGCGTACCGTCCGGCGAGAAGCGCGGCTGCACGTCCCAGGCCGCACCCTTCGTGATGCGCGTCGCCGTGCCGCCGCCGATCGGCAGCAGGTAGATGTCGCCCATCATCGAGAAGGCGAGCTGGCGCCCGTTGGGCGAGACGTCGACGTCGAGCCAGGTGCCCTCGTCGGTGGTGAAACGCACGGTCTTGGTCGGGCCGTGCGGGGCGTTGACGTCCCACTTCGAGGCGTCGGCGTTGTCGCCCGGCTTGGCGGGGCCGCGCTGGGCCTGCCCGGGATCCTTCGCCTTGGGCACGCCGGCGGGGTTGAGCGCGTCCTGCTCGAGTTCGGTATCGGGCGACGGCGGCGGCGTGTCGCCCTTGTTCGCGTTCTGGGCGAACGCAGGCATGCCGAGGGAGAGCGCGCTGGCGAGCGCGACGGCGAGCAGGGAACGGGTCGGGGTCATGGGCGTCGAGGGCAGGGAAACCCCTCGACGGTAGCGCGCACGGCCGCCGGGCGACCGGGCCGGAAGTCAGGTGGGCGTGACGCCCGTCGCCTTACTCCCAGGCGGCGGCGTCGGAGGCGAAGCCCAGCGTCAGCGAGCCCTTGCCGACGTTGCACATGCCGGTGAGGCTCATCAGGCTTTCGAGCACCTCGACCTTGTGCATCCGGCAGGTCTCGATGAGCTCCGCGTAGCCCGGCAGCTGGCGCATCTCGTCCAGCGGCCCGCCGTAGCTCATCACCAGCGTCGGCGTCATGAGCTTCCCGTCGCGGACGCGGCGCGAGGCGAAGCCGAACAGCTTCTCCGCCGCGTTGGTGAAGCCCTTCACCTTGGCCACCGGGCCCGTCTCGCCGCGGTTGCAGTGCAGCACGGGCTTGATGTCGAGCGCGCTGCCGAGCGTGGCCGACAGGAAGCTCACGCTGCGGTCGCCGCGATGGCGCGTACGGGCGCGCAGGTAGTTGAGGTCGCGCGGCACCATGTAGGCCTGCGTGTTCAGCGCCACCTGCTCGATGCGCGCGCGCATCTTCGGCGCGCCTTCCTGGGCGTCGCGCAGCCGAACCGATTCCACCGCGGCGATCGCCTGCCCGGCGAACACGCTCTGCGTGTCGATCACGCGCAGCGCGAACGGCGTCGTGATGCCCGCGGCGGTGCGCGGGCCCTTGTAATCGTTGAGGATCGCGAAGCTCGCCTGCTGCGTGTTCTCGAAGATCGGGCTGCGGGTCTTCGTGATCGTCATGCAGAAGACGTAGTCGTAGTCGATCACCAGCTTGCGCAGGAACAGGTCCTGGACCTGCTGCACGGTGAAGGGCTGCGTGTCCGCCTGCGCCATCAGCTCGTCGGACTTGTTCTCGAGGAACTCGAGCGTCGCCTGCTGGTTGCGCTGGTCGGCGAGCACGGCGTCGCCGATGCGGACCGTGATCGGCAGCAGCGTCAGCTCGTGCTTCTGGATGTATTCGAGCGGAAGGTCGCAGGCCGAGTCGACTACCAGACCGATACGCATGGAGAGGCCCCCCTGTGGGCATTGAACGCTTGATTCCGGACAGGATTATCGGCGCTCGCGCCGGATCCTTGACCGGGTACGGTGGCCGCCGCGGGCAGGATGCGGCGCCCGTTCAGCAACCGGTGCTTCGATGGACCGCGGCCTGCCGCACGAGTTCACCCGCCCGCGCCCGGGAGGACAGGAACAGCGTGGGCTGGCCGACGTTGTAATGGTCGGTCGTGTCGAGGATCAGGTCGAGCCGTCCGTCGCGGTCGAGATCGCCGGCGAACCACAGCGACGGGGCGGCATCGTCGCCGAGCATGACCGCCCCGTCGTCCTGCATCGTGGCCGTGGTGCGGGCGAGGACCTGCGACCGGCCCGCGTGGCTCATGACCACCTCGCACGGGCGCGACGCGGCGCGGGCGGGACCGGTGCAGCGCACGACGAGGCGGTAAGCGGTGCTCCCGAGCTTCAGCTCGAGCGGTTGCAGGCCGAGCGATGCAACCTCGGCGCCGCCGGCACGCGGCACCGGACCCGGCCGCAGGCCCGCGCCGCGCAGGACGACGCGCGTGTCGGGCACGTCGACGTCGACCTCGCGACCCGTCGTCTCCTCCGGCGCATCGAGCACCGCATCGTTGACGGCCCGCACGCGCACGCGCGTCGCGACCAGTGCGGCGCCGTTCCCGCCGTTTCGCAGCGCGAGCCAGGCCTGGCCGTCGCGGGCGATCGTCTCGTCGCCGTGGAACAGGCCGACGGGCTGCAGCGCGAACGCGGCGGCGAGGAGGAGTGCGCTCAGCGCCATGCGGCGAGGATCGCGCCGTACAGCGTGAACTGCACGACGTGGTAGCCACCGTCGATCAGCCACAGCGCGAGCGGCCGGCCGGCGAAGGCGTAGTTGATGCCGAAGCTGGTGGCCACGAACAGCAGGCCGATCATCGCACCGAGCCCGGCGCCGTGCAGCGCGCCGACGCTTGCCGGCACGGCCAGAGCCATCGCGATCGCGGCGACGAGGCTGAGGACGATCGCGACGCCGAACGTCTTCGCGGGATGGCGCGCCGGGGGTGGCGCGGCCGGGTCGTGGCCGTTGGCGCGAAGCCACGGCTTGAGGAACAGCGGCCCGTACCAGAGGCCGCCGAGCAGGAAGGCCGACAGCGCGGCGACGAGCACCGGCAACGGATGGATCACGGCGAAGGCGGTCATCGGGCGGCCCGTCCGGCGTCCCCGCGCCGGCGTGCCCGGGAGGATACGGGCCCCGGCCGCGCGGGCGGCGACCGTCGATCCGCAAAAAAAAGACCGCCCTGCGCGGGCAGGGCGGTCCGGGTCACGCGGGAACGGGCTCAGCGGCGCCGGTCGGGCACGTCGTAGGCCCGCGGCAGCGCGCCCTTCGGCGCGAGGTAGCGGTCGCGCAGGTCCGTCTGGCGGCTGCGCATCGGGATCGCGCGGCCGTTCAGCCACACCTGACGGGCGACGTTCGCGACGTCGAGCGGGTCGCCCGTCCACAGCACCAGGTCGGCGCGCTGGCCGACCGCGATCGTGCCGGCGTCCTTGATGCCGAAGACCTCCGCCGGCACGCGGGTGAGCGCGGCGAGTCCGTCGTCCCACGACAACCCGTTCGCGACCGCGTTGCCCGCGAGCTGGCGGGTGTTGCGCGCGTTGTGCGTCGGGTTCTCGCCGCCCTGCACGATGCCGACGGTGACGCCCGCACGGCGCAGCAGGGCCGCGTTGTCCATGCGCGCGCCGATCTCGTCGAAGCCGACCGGCAGGTTCGCCAGCGGGTCGACGAACACCGGCACCTTCGCTGCGGCGAGTTCGCCCGCCATGCGCCAGGCCTCGGCGCCGCCGACGATCCCGATGCGCAGGCCCTGGCGCTTGGCGAAACGCAGCAGCTGGTGGATGTCCGCCGCGCGATCGACCTCGAACATCACCATGCCCTCGCCACGGGCGTAGCGCGCGAGCGTGGCGCGGCCGGCCGGGGTCAGGCTGGCGACGTTCGTGGTGGCCGGAATGCGGCCGCGCGCCTCGTCGAGCCACTGCTCCAGCAGCATCCACTGCGCCGCGCGCGAGCGGCCCGTCTGCCCGGCGCTTTCGCTGCCGAGCGCGACGAACAGCAGGCGCGGGCCGATCGGATCGGGCGAGCCGTCGAGCCGCACGAGGCCGCCCTGGCCGAGGATGATCGAGCCGCCCTCGGCGAGGCCGGGGATCAGCATCGTCACGCCGACGCCCTCGATGCGCGTCACCGGCACCGCGGACGCATCGGGATTGAAGGCGAGCGTCACGTCGAACTCCGGGCGCACGACCATCTCGCGCGTGCGGTTGCCGAGCCCGAGGCTGGCATCGACCGTGGTGTCCTCGCCGGACACCTCCTCGACGCCGAGGTGGGTGAAGCCGCCGAACAGGGCGGGCGTCACCGGTGCGCCCTGCGCGTCGACCGCGGGCACGCCCGCGGGTGCGGACAGGCCGGGGCCGACCGCGGCGACGCGGCCGCCACGCACCAGCACGTCGGCGCCCTGCAACGTGCCGCGCGACGTGGCGGTGTGCACGGTGGCGTTGCGGATCAACAGCTCCTGCGCGGAGGCGCCGCCCGCGATGGCGAGCAGCAGCGCACCGGCGAGCGTGGCGAGGCGGCGGCTCATCGCACGCCTCCCGTCGGCGCCGCCGACTGGCCGAGCAGGAAGTCCGACACCGGCTGGCGCGAGCGGTCGTTGCGGTCGTACATGCGTGCCCCGTCGATATAGACCTGCTCCGCCTTCGCGTAGCTGCTGAACGGCGTGCCGTTCCAGACCACGACGTCGGCCATCTTGCCGGCCTCGAGCGTGCCGGTGCGCTCGAGGATGCCGAGTGCCTTCGCGGGGTTGCGCGTGAGCCACTGGATCGCGTGCTCGGGCGTGATGTCCATGCCGGCGAGCTTCGCGTGCGCGATCACCTTCGCCGCTTCCTGGTTGAGGCGCTGGATGCCTTCCTCGGAGTCGGAATGCACGATCGCGCAGCCGTTCGGCGCGCGGTCGACGAGCGCGATGTTCTCCTGGATGCCGTCGTAGGCCTCCATCTTGAAGCCCCACCAGTCGGCCCACAGCGCACCGCAGACGCCTTCCTGGCCGAGCCGGTCGGCCAGCTTGTAGGCCTCCACGCCGTGGTGGAACGCGGCGATCTTGAAGCCGAACTCCTTCGCGAGGTCCAGCATCGTCGCCATCTCGTCGGC
Source organism: Lysobacter xanthus (assembly GCF_047159895.1). Taxonomy (NCBI): domain Bacteria; kingdom Pseudomonadati; phylum Pseudomonadota; class Gammaproteobacteria; order Lysobacterales; family Lysobacteraceae; genus Lysobacter; species Lysobacter xanthus. Next base: position 147,117 of record NZ_BAAGAB020000001.1, on the reverse strand, counting down.
GCGGTAGCAGTGGATGTGGACGAGGATGTCGCCGTTGATCGCGCCCGCGAGCGTGTCCATCTTCAGGTCGCGCTTGCCGCCGGTGGCGTTCTCGCTGTCGGCGTTGCCGGAGGCGGACTGCCACCAGTGGCGCTTGGCAGGGGCCGCGGGCTTCGGGCGGTTCTTCTTGAGGTATTCGCTCGCATCGATGAACGCGGCGCGGTAGCCGGCCACGTTGCCCATGCGGGTCGACGGGCCGCCCTTCTGGCCGTAGACGCGCTTGGGGTTCTCGCCGCAGGCCATCTTCAGGCCCCACGGCGCGCCCGGGAACTTCATGCCCTGGTACGTCGTGGACGCCACGTTCTTGAGCGTGACGCCGCGCCCGCCCACGAGGTTCGCCGAGCCCGGCAGGATCTGCAGGCTGGTGATTCCGCCGGCGAGCGCGGTGAGGAAGCCCGGGTCCTGCGGCCAGATCGAATGCTCGGCCCAGACGTTCGGCGTGGTCGGGCTGGTCGCCTCGTTGCCGTCGCTCTGCGCGTTCACCGACGGGCTGGCGTAGACGCCGAGGTGCGAATGCACGTCGATGATGCCCGGCGTGACCCACTTGCCGCTGCCGTCGACCACCGTCGCGTCGGCGGGCGCCTGCAGCGCGGTGCCGACCGCCGCGATGCGGCCGTCCTGCATCAGCACGTCGGCGCCGTCGAAGCGCCGGCCGGTGCCGGTCAGCACGGTCGCGTTGCGGATCAGCACCGGGCCCGAGGCGACGGGCGCGTAGGTGCTGGGATACGGGTCCTGCACGAAGCGCGACGGCGGCGCGCTGGCGGCGGTCGCCGCGAGCGGCACGGCGAGCGCGGCCGTGAGGGCGAAGGAGGCGAACGGTCTGAGCATTGGGGTCCCCGGGACAAACAGCCCCCGACCCTAACGGCCGCGGCCGGTGCCGTCACCATGACCTTCGTCATGTCCGGTGCCACAATCGGCACAAACCACGAAAGCATTCGAAATGCGAGAGAAAGATCAGATCGTCTCCAACTGGCTGCCGCGCTACACGGGCGTGGCGCTCGAGGACTTCGGCGAGCACATCCTGCTCACCAACTTCAGCGGCTACCTGCACACGTTCGCGCGCCTGATGGGCGCGGAGGTGGTCGGCCTCGACCGCGCGATGCCGAGCGCCACCGCCGACGGCATCACCATGATCAACTTCGGCATGGGCAGCCCGAACGCGGCGACGCTCATGGACCTGCTGTCGGCGATCTCGCCGAAGGCCGTGCTGTTCCTCGGCAAGTGCGGCGGGCTCAAGCGCAAGAACAAGCTCGGCGACCTGGTGCTGCCGATCGCCGCGATCCGCGGCGAGGGCACGTCCAACGACTACATGCCCCCCGAGGTGCCCGCGCTGCCGGCGTTCGCCCTGCAGCGCGCGGTGTCGACGATGATCCGCGACCTCGGCCACGACTACTGGACCGGCACCGTCTACACGACGAACCGCCGCGTCTGGGAGCACGACGAGGCGTTCAAGGACTACCTGCGTCGCCTGCGCTGCATGGCGATCGACATGGAGACCGCCACCGTCTTCGCCGCCGGCTTCGCCAACCGCATCCCGTGCGGGGCGCTGCTGCTCGTGTCGGATGCGCCGATGACGCCGGAAGGCGTGAAGACCGCCGAGTCGGATGCGCGTGTCACGGCGGAATTCGTCGAGAACCACATCCAGGTGGGCATCGAGGCGCTGCGCCTGATCCGCCGGCACGGCAAGTCGGTGAAGCATCTCCGCTTCGACGAGTAGCGGAGCCGGGCCGGGCTCGCGACTCCGGCCGATGCCGCAGCCTCCGGGCACCCGTGGCAGCGCCCGGGTGCACCGAAGCGGCATAAAAAACGCCTGAAAAACGACCCCGACGAACGGCCCCGGCACGTCGCGACCCCTGCGACACCCCGCCTGCAGACTGTCTCCCCAGACAGGAGCAGGACATGGAACAGGCCTTCCTGGTGGTCCTCGGCGCGGCGCTGACGTGGGCCTTCTATTTCATCCAGCGCCGCGTCGAGCGACGACGCACCACCGAAGCGATCGAGCGCAACCAGAAGCTGCTCGCGCTGAAGCAGGGGCTCGAAGGCGCGAAGACGAGCCTCGGCGACCTGCAGCGGTTCGAGAACGGGCTCGTCGGCAAGGCGCAGAGCGCGGTCGAGATCGCCGACGGCTACCTCGCGCGCGCCGAGGAGGTCATCGAGCGCGGCGCGGTCGAGGTGCTGCAGGACGACGAGTTCACCGCACAGGCCCGCGAGCGCCTGCTGTTCGCCGACGCGCGCCTGCATCGGGTCGTCGTGCGCCTGCGGGCACAGCTCGACGGCGAGAACCAGGCCTCGTTCGACCGTGCGCACGCGGCCTGGCTCGGCTTCCGCGACCGGCATGCGCTCTTCATCGCGCAGTCCTATTCTCGGGGCCCGATCCGGGCATTGATCCAGGCGGTGACGCTCGAGAGCCTCACCGCCGCGTGGATTGCCGAACTGGAGACCCAGCTGGGTGAATGAGTCGATCGCCACGGCCGCCGATGTCGTCGCCTTCTGGCGGGATGCGGGCGCGTCCCGCTGGTTTGTGCGCGATGCGGCGTTCGACGCGGACTGCCGGCGCCTGCTCGATCTCCATTTCGCCGCCTCGCGTCGCGAGCGGGACGCCTGGGCGGAGACCGCCGAAGGCGCGCTGGCGCTGGTGCTGCTGCTCGACCAGATTCCGCGCAACGTCTTTCGCGGCAGTGCGCACGCCTACGCGACGGACGCTCTCGCGCGCAGCTTCGCCGACGCGGCCCTCGCGCGGGGTTTCGACCTCGAAACCGAGGAGGCGCTGCGGATGTTCTTCTATCTGCCGTTCGAGCATGCCGAGTCGATCGACGCGCAGCGCCGTTCGCTCGCGCTGCATCGCGAGCGCCTGCCCGCGCCGGACGCCGATCGCTGGGCGGTGCTCCACCTCGAGCTGATCGAGCGATTCGGTCGCTTCCCGCATCGCAATGCCGCGCTCGGCCGCGCGACCACGCCGGACGAGCAGGCGTATCTCGACGGCGGCGGCTTCGCGGGCTGAGCCCAGCCGCAGCGCCAAACGACGAACGGCCGCTTTGCGGCCGTTCGATTCACGCGTCGGGACGCGCTCAGTAGCGGGGGACCGCCGCGTCGACCTGCTGCGACCAGGCGTCGATGCCGCCGTCGACGTTGTAGACCTTCGTGAAACCGAGCCGGCGGAAATGCTCCGCGGCCGCGGCGCTGCGGCCGCCGTGATGGCACAGGAAGGCGAGCGGCGTGTCCTTCGCGAGGCCTTCGACCTCGGCGGCGGCGTCGCCGTCGAGCACCGAGAACGGCGCGCGCACCGAGGCGATCGTGCGCTCCTCCACCGGACGCACGTCGACCAGCGTGAGCTGGCCGTCGCCGAGCATGCGCGCGGCGGTGGCGACGTCGATCGACTTCACGCCCGTGGCGTTGGGGTTCTCGACCACCAGGCCGCGACCGCGGGCGTCGTCCACCCAGTCGATGCGGATGCCCTTCGCGCGCGGCGCGCTCGCGGCATCGAACTGCGCGCGGATGCCGTCCACCTCGGTGGCGATCGCGTTCGGATCGACCGGACCGAGCTGGAGCTGCGTGCGGTGCTCGGCGTCCACGCTCACCTGCAGCGCATAGCCGGGGCCGGCACCGGCGATCGCGTCGCGCAGCATCTGCGCGGCGGCCGGCGTGATCTCGATCGACGGCGGCGTGCGGTCGGGGGCCTCGACGCCGATCAGCGCATGCAGCTCGCCCGAGTTCGCCATCTGGATCACGATGTCGCTGCCGCCGACCAGCTCGCCGTCGACGTACAGCTGCGGAATCGTCGGCCAGTCGCCGTAGGCCTTGATGCCTTCGCGGATCTCGGGATCGGACAGCACGTCGACGTGCGCGTACTCGACGCCCATGCCGTTGAGCAGGCCGGCGGCCTTCGCCGAGAAGCCGCACTGCGGCATGGACGGCTGGCCCTTCATGAACAGGACGACGCGGTTCGCCTGCAGGAGCGATTCGATGCGGGTGCGCACGGCGGGGTCGAGCGACATGGGGCGGTCCTCCGAGATAAGACGGCCATTTTACGGGTCGGGGCGGCATGGACCGCGTGGCATCATGAACGGATGGTTCCGTCCGACGTGAAGCTGGCGCACCGGCCGCCCCGGTTCCCGCGTTTGGCGGTGGCGCTGTCGATCGCCTCGCAGGCGGCCGTGGCGCTGCTGTGGTGGCGTTTCGGCTGGCGCACGGGCCTGCCGGCGCTGATCCTCAGCCACGCGGCGCTGCTGTGGGGCAGCCTGCGCTACGACTCGGCGCTGTTCGGCCCGGTGGTGCGCTCGCTTCCGACGCGCGAGAAGCTCGTCTGGCTGACCATCGACGACGGCCCGTCCACCGACACGGCCGCGATCCTCGACCTGCTCGATCGCCACGGCGCGAAGGCGACCTTCTTCGTCGTCGCCGACCGCGTGCGCGCGCATCCGGCCCTGGCCCGCGAGATGGTCCGCCGCGGACACGAGCTGGGCAACCACAGCGACCGCCATCCGTCGAAGTGGTTCTGGGCGCTGGGCCCGTCGCGCATGCGGCGCGAGATCGCCACCGCGCAGACCGACATCGCCCGCATCTCCGGCCGCGCGCCGCGCTGGTTCCGCGCGGTCGTCGGCATGGCCAATCCGTTCGTGGCGGCGCCGCTGCACGAACTCGGCCTCGCGCGCGTCGCGTGGAACGCGCGCGGCTTCGATGGTGTCGCGGGCGATCCGGACCGCGTGGTGGCGCGCGTGGAGCGCGCGCTGCGGCCGGGCGCGATCGTGCTGATGCACGAGGGCGCGCCCCACGGTCGCAATGTCGAAATGCTCGATCGCCTGCTCGGACGGTTCGACGCGCTCGGCTACCGCTGCGTGCTGCCGGCGACCTGAGCCCGTCAGTCGCGGCGCGCGACGATCCGCCAGTTGTTGAACGGCGTGTTGCCGTACAGCGGCACGAAGTCGCTCGCGAGCCCCGCGGCATCGAGGCGTGCACGCAGCTCGTCGGCGCGGGGGTAGCGCCGCGGCGCCGAATGCATCCAGCCGCTCAGGCGGCCGAGCACGTCGGTGAAGTGGGTGAATCGCGCGCGCGTGCCGCCGTCGTCGAGCCCGGTGCGGATCACGAGGCGGCCACCGGGCGCGAGCATCGCGATCGCACCTTCGACGATGCGCGCCTGCGCCTCGGCGTCGACGTACTGCAGGACGTCCAGCACGGCGACGCTGCCGCGATGCGCGGGCAGGCCATGGGTGAGGTCGACGGCTTCGAACGCGACGTCGCGCAGGCCCGCGCGCGCGGCGATGCGCGTGGCATGCGCGATCTTTCGTGCGTCGATGTCCACGCCGCGGTAGGGCAGGTCGAGCCCGTCCTCGCGCAGCGTGTGCGCGAGCAGGCCGAGGCCGCAGCCGAGGTCGAGGACCGGCGCCGACGTGCCCCGCAGGGCCTCCGCGACGGCGGGGTACAGAGGATCGCTGCCGAGCTTGCCGCGTGTGTAGTAGTAGTTCCAGCGGTTGCCGGCGCGCGATTCGGGGCGGAAGGCCTCGGCGATTCGGTGCGCGCGCTCGCGCGCGAGGGGCTGCCCGGTGGCGCGGTTCATTCCGCGCCGAGCAGGCCGTGCACCGCGGGCAGCGCGATCTCGACCCAGCGCGCGTACATCGCGCGGGAGGGATGCAGGCCGTCGGACGTGAGCATCGACGGGCTGTCGCCGTCCTCGCGGCTTGCCGGGGTGATGTCGACGAACGCGATCCGCCGCGACTCGCACATGTCCTGCGCCGCGTGATTGAAGGCGTCGATCTCGCGGCCGACGTGGTGCGCGTCGTGGCCTTCGTCGCGGGCGAAGCGCGTCGCGCCCCAGTCGGGGATCGACAGCATCAGCACGCGCTCGCTGCGGCCGCCGGCGAGCTGCACGGCGGTGCGCAGCAGCGGTTCGAGCTGCGCGCGGTACTCGGCCAGGCTGCGGCCGCGGTACTGGTCGTTGACGCCGATGCACAGCGAGACGAGGTCGAAATGCCCCAGCGGCTGCGCGGCGGCGATGCCGGCCGCGAGCTCGTCGGTGGTCCAGCCGGTGGCCGCAACGATGCGCGGCTCGGCGATGGCGATGTCGTCGTGGCGGAGGGCGCGCACCAGCCGCACCGGCCAGCGGTCCTCGGCCTCGACGCCTTCGCCGATCGTGTAGCTGTCGCCGAGCGCGAGATAACGCAGCACGTCAGGCGACCTGCGACGTGCGCGAGGCCGACGCGGCGCGACGATCGAGCACGCGCTCCACGCGCGCGAACACTTCGCGAAGCACGTCCGCCTCCGGCAGCAGCGTCACCCGGAAGTGGTCGCGGCTGCGCATGTTGAAGCTGGTGCCGGGGACGATCAGCACGCCTTCGCTCTCGAGCATCTCCAGCGCGAAGCCCTGGTCGTCGAAGCCGATGGCGGCATCGCCGACGACCTGCGGGTAGCCGTACAGCGCGCCGCCCGGCGTCGCCATGCGCAGGTGGCGGCTCGCGGCGACGCTCTCGACCACCGCGCGGCGTGCTTCGAACAGGCGCCCGCCCGGCGAGGTGAGCTCGTGGATCGTGGCGCTGCCCGACAGCGCCGCCTCGATCGCGAACTGACCCGGCACGTTCGCGCACAGGCGCAGCGCGCCGAGCAGGTCCATCGCGTGGTGGAAGTCGCCGACGCTCAGCGGATCGCCGCTCAGCATCGCCCAGCCGATGCGCCAGCCGCAGGCGCGATAGACCTTGGACAGGCCGCCGAACGAGAGGCAGGGCACGTCGCCCGCGAGCGGCGCGAGCGGCTGGAACGTGGCGCCGTCGTACAGCACCTCGTCGTAGATCTCGTCGCTCATCAGCAGCAGCTTGTGCTTCGCCGCGATCGCGACGATGCGCTCGAGCAGTTCGCGCGGATACACCGCGCCGGTCGGATTGTTCGGATTGATGACCACGATCGCGCGCGTGCGCGGCGTCACCAGGCCCTCCATCTCGTCCGGATCGGGCAGGAAGCCGTTCTCGGGGGCGCAGCGGTAATGCACCGCGCAGCCGTCGTTGAGGATGGTCGCCGCGGTCCACAGCGGGTAGTCGGGCGACGGCACCAGCACCTCGTCGCCCGGGTTCAGCAGCGCGCGCAGGCTCAGGTCGATCAGCTCGCTCACGCCGTTGCCGATGAAGACGCGCTCGGGGGTCGCGTTCGGCGTGCCGCGGCGGCGGTAGTGGGCGGCGAGCGCCTCGCGCGCCGCGGGCAGGCCCTGCTGGTGCGTGTACGGGTCGGTCTCGTGGATGCGATCCGCGATCGCGCGCTGCAGGTGCTCGGGGGCGCGGAAGCCGAAGGCGCCCGGGTTGCCGATGTTCAGCTTGATGAGCTTGCGGCCCTGCGCTTCCAGCTCGCGGGCCCGGCGGGCGAGCTCGCCGCGGATCTCGTAGCGGACTTCGGACAGGCGTTCGCGGGTCTTGAGCACGTGGGACATGGAAGCGGCGGCAGCGCGGATTCGGCGGCCAGCCTACCGGAATTCCGGAGCGCCCCCACGCACGGCGCGGCCGCTGCGACTGGCTAGAATCGGGGCATGCACGGTTCCTCGGCCTCCGTCACGCCTTCCACCGATGCCCTCCGGGCAATCGGCTGGCCGCTCGCCGCCGACGGCGACGGCTTCGACGACTGGCGCGAGGCGCTCGCGGCGCATCCGGAGGCCCGCCCCGCGCGGGTGGTCGAGCAGCACCGCACCGGCTACGTGGTGGCCGAAGCCCCGGGCGACGGCTACGGCGTGGAGTCGCTGCCCGACTGGGCGCGGCCGGCAGGCTACCGGGCCGGCCGCACCGATCCCACCGAGCGCCCCGGCGTCGGCGACTGGCTGCTGGTAGAGGGCGAGGGCGCCTCGGCCAAGGCGGTCGACCTGCTGCCCCGGCGCAGCGCGATCAAGCGCGCGGCGGCGGGCGAGCACTACAAGCAGCAGCTCATCGCCGCGAACATCGACGTCGCCTTCGTGGTCTCGGGGCTCGACGGTGACTTCAATCCCCGTCGCATCGAGCGCTACCTCCTGCTGGTGCACGGCGGCGGCGTGAAGCCCGTCATCGTGCTGACCAAGGCGGACGTGGCCGGCGCGGCGACCATCGACGATGCGCGCGAAGCGCTCGTCACGGTGGTGGACGACATCGAGATCGTCGTGGTGAACGCGCGGGACACGGCGAGCGTCGCGCAGCTCGACCGCTGGGTCGGCCCGGGGGCGACCGCCGTGCTGGTGGGCAGCTCCGGCGCCGGCAAGTCCACGCTCACCAATTCGCTGCTCGGCATCGAGCGCATGAAGACCGCGAGCGTGCGCGAGAACGACTCGCGCGGCCGCCACACCACCACGCATCGGGCGCTGATCCCGCTGCCGCAGGGCGGCTGCCTGATCGACACGCCCGGCATGCGCGAACTCAAGCCCACGGGCGAGGAGGCGGTGGCCGACACGTTCACCGACGTCGAGGCGCTCGCCGGCCAGTGCCGCTTCCGCGACTGCTCGCACGAGGCCGAGCCCGGGTGCGCCGTACGCGCGGCGATCGCTTCGGGCGAACTCGAGCCGCAGCGGCTCGCCAGCTGGCGCAAGCTCGGTGTCGAGGTCGCCGGCGCCGCCGAGCGCCTGGCCACGCGGCAGCAGCAGAAGAGCGATTCCAAGCCGGGCGGGCGACCCTCCGGCAAGCGGCCCGAGCCCCGCGGCGGGCGCCGCTGAGTGGACACCGCGCGTCCGCGCTCGCCCGACATCGCGCACCACGCCGCGCTCGACGAGCGCATGGTCCGCGTCGCGCGCGACATCCGTGTGCTCGCGCTGGTCAGCTGGCCCGCCGGCACCGAGCAGGCCTTCCTCGCCGCCTTCGACGCGGGTACCGCGCGGCCGCCCGTGGTCGAGTACCCGAAGAGCGACTTCGCCGTGCACCGCGCGGAGCTCGACCGCATCGTCTGCGAGGCCGATCCCCAGCATCCGCTCGGCCAGTACCTGATCGATTCGGCGCGCAGCTGGTCGACCGCCGCGCGCATGTGCGAGTCGCTGGGCACGCGCCGCGTGGTCGGCCTGTCGACCGAGCTGTACGGCGCGCCGAACGAGGCCTTGCCCGGCAACGGGCCCACCGCACGCGAGGCCGCGCAGCACTTCATCTCGATCGCCGACGAGCTCGACAGCGGCCTGCTCGCGCCGTCGGAAACCGTGCAGATCTCCGCCACCGCACTGCGGCTTCAGTTGCAGGGCGACCTCGACGACTTCTTCAACCGCCGCGTGATCGAGGTCGAGCTCGATCCCGACCTCATCGCCAAGGCCGCGGCGGGTGCCACGCGCATCCGGCTGCGGGCGAGCGCGAACTTCAGCCTCTACGACCGCGACCAGCTGCTCAACCACGAAGCCTTCGTGCACTCGATCACCGCGCTCAACGGGCGCGAGCAACCGGTGCTGCCGAGCCTGTCGCTGTCATCGCCGCGCAGCACCGCGACGCAGGAGGGCCTCGCCACGTTCGCCGAGCAGATCACCGGCAGCATCGACATCGGGCGCATGAAGCGCATCTCGCTGCGCATCGAGGCGGTGGCGCAGGCGCTCGACGGCGCCGACTTCATCGACGTCTTCCGCTTCTTCCTCGCCTCCGGACAGACGCCGCAGGAGAGCTTCTCGTCGGCGCAGCGGATCTTCCGCGGCGTCCCCACCACCGGCGGCCACGCCTTCACCAAGGACACCGTCTACCTGCGCGGCCTGGTCGGCGTGCACACGTTCTTCCGCTGGGCGCTGCGGCGGCGGAAGCTCGCGCTGTGCCGGTGCCTGTTCGCCGGCAAGATGACCCTCGCCGACGTGCAGCGCTTCGAGCCGCTGTTCGAGTCGGGCGACCTGCTGCCGCCGCGCTGGCTGCCGCCGTGGCTGACGCGCATCAACGGCCTCGCCGGGATGCTCGCGTTCTCGCTGTTCGCCAACCGCATCCGGCTCGACAGCATCGCCGACGACGGCGCGTTCCTGCTCGACTTCTGAGGCCGCGGCCCGGCCGGTTGCGGGCGGGCGGTAGAATCGCAGGCCCGACCGGTCCGGTGATCCGATGACCCAGAGCTCCGCCGACGACCTCAAGCAGGCCGCCCTCGAGTACCACCGGGCCGATCCGCCCGGCAAGATCAAGGTGGCGCCGACCAAGCCCCTGGTCACCCAGCGCGACCTTGCGCTCGCCTACTCGCCCGGCGTGGCCTACGCCTGCGAAGCGATCGTGGCCGACCCGAATGCGGCCAGCGAGCTCACCGCGCGCGGCAACCTGGTGGCGGTGATCTCCAACGGCACGGCGGTGCTGGGCCTCGGCGACATCGGCCCGCTCGCCGGCAAGCCGGTGATGGAAGGCAAGGGCGTGCTGTTCCAGAAGTTCGCGGGCATCGATGTCTTCGACATCGAGGTCGACGAGCGCGACCCCGACAAGCTGGTCGACATCATCGCGAGCCTGGAGCCGACCTTCGGCGGCATCAATCTCGAGGACATCAAGGCGCCGGAGTGCTTCATCGTCGAGCGCAAGCTGCGCGAGCGGATGAACATCCCCGTCTTCCACGACGACCAGCACGGCACGGCCATCATCGTCGGCGCCGCGATCTACAACGCCCTCGAAGTGGTCGGCAAGAAGATCGAGGACGTGAAGCTCGCGACCGCGGGCGCCGGTGCCGCGGGCATCGCCTGCCTCGACATGCTGGTCGCGCTCGGCATGAAGCCCGAGAACATCCTCGCGGTCGATCGCGATGGCGTGCTCTACACCGGCCGCGAGCACCTCGACCCGGACAAGGCGCGCTACGCCCGCGACACCGACAAGCGCACGCTCGGCGACATCCTCGTCGGGGCGGACATCTTCCTCGGGCTGTCGGCGGGCGGCATCCTCAAGCCCGAGATGGTCGCGACGATGGCCGAACGCCCGATCATCCTCGCGCTCGCCAATCCGTATCCGGAGATCCTGCCGGAGGACGCGAAGAAGGTGCGCCCGGACTGCATCATCGCCACGGGCCGCTCGGACTATCCGAACCAGGTCAACAACGCGCTCTGCTTCCCCTACATCTTCCGCGGCGCGCTGGACGTCGGCGCGCAGGAGATCAACGAGGCGATGAAGCTCGCCTGCGTCCGCGCGATCGCGAAGCTAGCGCGCATGGAGGCCGGCGACCTCGCGAGCGCCTACGGCGGCGACGTGCCGAAGTTCGGCGCCGAGTACCTGATCCCGCGTCCGTTCGATCCGCGCCTATTGGTCGAGCTGGCGCCCGCCGTCGCGCGCGCCGCGATGGACTCGGGCATCGCCACGCGCCCGATCCTCGACATGCGCGCCTACGAGGAGAAGCTCGGCGCCTTCATCTACCGCACCGGCCTGATCATGAAGCCGGTCTACGACCGTGCGCGCAGCGACCTCAAGCGCGTTGTCTATGCCGAGGGCGAGGAGGAGAACGTCCTGCGCGCGGTGCAGACGGTGATCGACGAGGAACTCGCCAAGCCGATCCTGATCGGCCGTCCCGACGTCATCGCGAACCGCATCGAGCGCCTCGGCCTGCGCATGCGGCCCGGCGTCGACTTCGAGCTGACCAACATCAATTCGGATCCGCGCTTCGACAGCTACTGGCAGCAGTACCACGCGCTCACCGAGCGTCGCGGCGTCACGCCCGCGGCCGCGAAGAACCTGCTGCGTTCGCGTACCACGCTCATCGCCGCGCTGATGGTCGAGCGGGGCGAAGCCGACGCGCTGATCTGCGGCATCGTCGGCCGCTACCACAAGAAGCTCGGCTACCTGCGCAGCGTCTTCAGCTTCGACCGCGGCGTGACCGGCACCGCGGCGATGACCGCGGTGATCAACAACCTCGGCGCCTGGTTCTTCCTCGACACGCACGTGCAGGTCGACCCCTGCGCCGAGCAGATCGCCGAGGCCACGCTGCAGGCCACCTACCGCCTGAAGCTGTTCGGCATCGAGCCGAAGGTCGCGCTGCTTTCGCACAGCAACTTCGGCAGCCACGACAACGCCTCGGCGCAGAAGATGGCGAAGGTGCGCGAGATCCTCGTCGGCCGCGCGCCGAAGCTCGAGATCGAGGGCGAGATGCAGGCCGACACGGCCTGGGACGACGACCTGCGCCTGCGCATGTTCCCGAACTCGCGGCTGCGCGGCCGCGCCAACCTGTTCGTAATGCCGAACCTCGACGCCGCGAACATCGTCTACAACATGGTGCGGGTGATGACCGACGGCGTGGCGATCGGCCCGATCCTGATGGGGCTCGACAAGCCGGCGCACATCCTCACTCCGGCCTCGACGCCGCGCCGCGTGGTCAACATGACCGCGATCGCCGCGGTCGACGCGCAGATCCGCGCCGCACGCGGCCGCTGAGGCCGTCCGGCGCGTTGCGGGGCGCGGCGTCCACGCCGCCGCGAGGTGCGTGGGCGCACGGTGGGGGTCCCCCTTGCGAGGACCCCGCCATGAGCCGACTCGACGAACAACAGCGTGAGCACCTGGACGAGCGGCAGTTCGCGTTCCCGAAGGAACGCAAGCTGCCGATCGAGGACGCCACGCACGTGCGCAACGCCGTGGCGCGCTTCGACCAGGTGGAAGGCGTGAGCGACGACGAACGCGACGCCGCGTGGAAGCGGCTGCAGGCGGCCGCGAAGAAGTACGACGTGGAACTGGACGAGCGCGACTGGCGCGAGCTGGGCAAGCCGCACTGATCGCCTTCGCCGCGGTGCGCGATGCACCGCGGCGTCCGGCCTCAGCGACGCGGCGGCGCGTAGTTCGGCGGCGGCAGCTTGTCCGCCTCGACGGCCGCGATCAGCTCCTTCAGCTCGCCCTGCTCCTCCGGATCCTTGGAGGCCGCGAGCAGTGCCTTGAGCGCCGCCGCATGGGCGACCTTCTGTGCGTCGGCGGCCGCGACCTCGATGTCGGGCTTGACGCCGACGTGCTCCCAGTTGGTCTTCGTCACCGGATTGATCGAGCGGCCGTTCGGGATGAAGGCGGCGAAGCCGCGGGCGAGGGGATAGCCGTCGCCGGGATTCGCACCGCCCCCGGTGGTTTCGCCCACGAGCGTCGCGCGCTTCTGGGTCTGGAGGTCGTACGCGGCCTCTTCGCCGCCGGAGAACGTGCGCCGGGAGGTCAGCACGTAGATCGGCTTGCCGTAGCGCAGCGTCACCGCCGCACTCGTCCAGTACTGGCGCGTGCTGTTGTCGGTGCGGCTGTAGATATCGTTGAGATGACGGCCGTCGCCGATGGCGAAGAAGTGGCTGAGCAGCCGCGCGACGCTCTCGGGCTCGCCGCCGCCGTTGCGGCGCAGGTCCAGGATGAGCGCATCGGTGCCCGACAGCAGCGAGATCGCGGCGCTGTAGGCGTCGCCGACGAATTCGGTCGGCGGGAACGCGCGCACTTCGAGGTAGCCGACGTTGCCGGGCAGGCGGCGCACGCTGTCGATGCCGTAGCCGCGCTGGGTGATCTCGCGGCGCGCGTTGTCGATGTCCTCGGCGCTCGGCAGGTGGCCGGCGTCCACCGGACGCGGCTGCTCGTCCGGGTCGTAGGCCACGTTGAAGTGCAGGTCCTTGCCGAGCGTCTGCAGGTCGCTCGACAGCACCTTGCGGAAGGTTTCGCTGTCGGTGGCGGCGGCGTAGCCGCCTTTCGCTTCCCTCGCGCGCAGCGCCGCGGCGAGCTTCGCGGCCACGTCGGGAAACACGTAGCTGCTCTTGAGACGGGTGGCGAGTGCCTCGACGACGTCATGCCGTGTCGCGGCGTCGACGGGCACGGGGGCCTGCGACTGCGCATGGGCGGGGAGTTGTACGAGCGCGAGCAGGAGGGCGAGGGACATCAGGCGTTGACGCATGGCGGAGCTCCTTGAAGGGGCGCGTCGTGCGCCCCGGGTTTGACTACTAAAGAGTTAGTACTTACGGGCAAAAAAACTCAGCGGGCGACACGGACGATCTCGATCTCGTCCTTCGACCAGACGCCTTCGTCGAGCGTCGCTTCGACGTGGACGGTCGCGCGTCCCTTCGGGCCGCTCAGGTCGATGCGCAGGTCGGCGTCACCGTCGGCACCCGCATCGAAATTCAGGCGGCCTTCCACGTCCTTCGACGCCAGGACCACCGGGGTTCCGAGCTGCGCGACGACGACCGGATCGACCGCGGCGATGCGCAGCACGGCGGCGAAGGCGGCGGTGTCGGTGATCGCGGGCGCTTCCGGCGGCATCGGCGGCGTGGGCGGCATCGGGATCGTGCCGGGCGAACCGGCCTGCGTTGCGACGGCGGAGTCGGTGGGCGCGCCGGGCGGCGGCGGGGGCGGCGGCGGCATCGGCGGGGCCGGCGGCACGCTCAGGCGCACGACTTCGGCCAGCCACGCACGCGCACGGGTGTCGAGCGGACGCGTCTGCCCGTCGCGCTTGTAGACCTCGACGATGCGGCCATTCGCGTCGACGTCGGCGCGGTAGTAGCGGTCGCCGTCGATGCCGTGCGCGCTGATCTCGCGCATGTCGCCGGGGCCGAGCACGCCGTCGGTGGTGGATCGGATGCGGACGCCGGGCCGCATGTGGCCGGTGACGCCGGCCTGTACGGCCAGCACGGCGCCCGCGGCGACGAGCACGGCGATGCCGGCGCGTGCGCCCCATCGGCCGCGCGAGGGCGGGCCTGAAACCAGTCGGGTGATGCGTTGCATGAGTGCGCCTCCATGGGCAGCGAGTACCAGTCGCGGGGCGGGTTGCCGCTGGCGCTCGAGTTGCGCGAGCGCCTCGGCCAGGGCGATGGCGTCCCCGCACGCCACCACCGCGAGATCGTCACAGGCGTGCTCGCGCTCGATGCGGATGCGTCGGCCGAGCCACCATGCGGCGGGATGGAAGAACAGCAGCGATTCGACGACGCACTGCACGCCGTTCCACAGCCAGTCCAGTCGCGCGACATGCGCCAGCTCGTGCGCCAGCAGCGCTTCGACCTGCTCGCGCGGCAGCTGCGTCACCAGGGACAGCGGCAGCCAGACGACGGGCCGCACCAGCCGCGCGGTGAACGGGCCGACCACGTCCTGCGACAGCCGCACCGCGACCTCGCGGGTGATGCCCATCGCCGCGCGCATCGCATCGACGCGCCGTTGCCACTCCGCGGGCAGCACCTCGTACGGATATCGGTCCAGCGCATTCACCAGCCGCCAGCCGCCGGCATGGCGCAGCAGCATCACCGTCGCGCCTGCGATCCACAGCAGCGCGCAGACCAGCGCGACCGGGCTCGACGCCTGCACGAACAGGCCGCCGGTGGATTCGACCTGCGGCAGCGTCACCGCAGGCAGCAGCCCCGCGTTGATGGCGGTGGCCGGCGCCTGCCAGTACCGCACGAAGCGCAGCGCGGGCATCGCCACCATCGCCAGCAGGAACAGCAGGCCGACCGAGTGCCGCGACGCCGCGCTCGAGCGCGACATCGCAGCCAGTGCGAGCCACGCCGCGAGCGCGAGCAGCGCGTCCTGCCACAGCGCATGCAGCAGCGCGGTGGCGAGGGCCGGCGCCAGGCCGAACTGGAGGGCGGCGAGGGCGTCCATCAGCCCTTGCGCTTCGCCTTGGCCTGCGCGATGAGCTTCTCGATCTGGTCGAGCTCGTCGGCGCTCGCCACGTCGTCGTCGATCGCGCGCTGCACCAGCGTCAGCGCCGAGCCCGAGAACGCCTTGCGCATCAGGTCCTTCAGCAGCGAGCCCTGCACCGCGGGCTCGGCATAGACGGCCGCATACGCATGGCTGCGTTCGGACTCGTCGCGCGAGACCAGTCCCTTGTCGGCCATGATCGTGAGCATCTTCAGCACCGTCGTGTAGGCGGTGTCCTTCGCCTTCGACAGCTCGGCATGCACCTCGCGCACGGTCATCGGCGCGCGGCGCGCCCAGAGCACGCGCAGGATCGCGAGTTCGCCTTCGGTGGGGTTCGGAGCGGGGGTCGCCATGGGCGTCTCTCGTGGAGTACGCCGCTATTAGTACGAAAGGCTTAGTAGACGTCAACAGGCCGGAGGTCATGCCCCGATGGACGGTCGCTCGCGGGTGCCTCGCCGCCCGGTCGAACGCCCCGCACTCCGTACCGCCCCGCATGCCCGCATTCGTATTCACGACCGGCTGGAGGCGCGGACCCGCTTGCTAGAATCGAGGCTTCCCCTGCACATATTTCAGCGGCCAAGGGGCCGCAGACGGATGACCGGCAATCTTTCCAGCGCCATCAACGACATGCTGCTCAACGACCCGGATCCGACCGAGAGCCGCGAGTGGCTCGAGTCGATCTCCGCGGTCATCGACCGCGAAGGCCCGGACCGCGCGCACCAGCTGCTGCAGGGCATGGTCGAGGTCACCCGCCGCGCCGGCGCGCACCTGCCGTTCAGCCCCACGACCGAATACATCAACACCATCCCGCCGCACCTGGAGGCCAAGAGCCCCGGCGACGCCGCGATGGAATGGCGGATCCGCTCGATCCTGCGCTGGAACGCGATGGCGATGGTCGTGCGCGCCAACCGCAAGCCCGGCGACCTCGGCGGCCACATCGCCAGCTTCGCCTCCTCGGCCACGCTCTACGACGTCGGCTTCAACCACTTCTGGCGCGCCCCGAGCGCGGACCACCCCGGCGACGTGATCGCGGTGCAGGGCCACAGCTCGCCCGGCATGTACGCGCGCAGCTTCCTGGAGGGCCGCTTCACCGAGGACCAGCTCGACAACTTCCGCATGGAAGTCGACGGCCGCGGCATCAGCTCGTACCCGCATCCCTGGCTCATGCCGGACTACTGGCAGGTGCCCACCGTCTCGATGGGCCTCGGCCCCATCGCCGCCATCTACCAGGCGCGCAACTGGAAGTACCTCGAAGGCCGCGGCCTGATGCCCAAGTCCGACCGCAAGGTCTGGTGCTTCATGGGCGACGGCGAGACCGACGAGCCGGAAAGCCTCGGCGCGATCTCGGTCGCCGGCCGCGAAGGCCTCGACAACCTCGTCTTCGTCGTCAACTGCAACCTGCAGCGCCTCGACGGCCCGGTGCGCGGCAACGGCAAGATCATCCAGGAGCTGGAAGGCCAGTTCCGCGGCGCCGGCTGGAACGTCATCAAGCTCGTCTGGGGCAGCTACTGGGATCCGCTTCTGGCGCGCGACACCAGCGGCAAGCTGCGCCAGCTGATGATGGAAACCGTCGACGGCGAGTACCAGAACTGCAAGGCCTTCGGCGGCAAGTACACGCGCGAGAACTTCTTCGGCAAGTACCCGGAGACGGCGCAGCTGGTCGCCTCGCTGTCGGATGAGGACATCTGGCGCCTCAACCGCGGCGGCCACGATCCGCACAAGGTCTACGCCGCCTACGACCTCGCCACCAAGACCACGGGCATGCCCACCGTCATCCTCGCCAAGACGGTGAAGGGCTACGGCATGGGCGCGGCGGGCGAAGCGCTCAACCCGACGCACAACACCAAGAAGCTCGACGACGAGTCGGTGCGCGCCTACCGCGACCGCTTCCAGGTGCCGGTGAGCGACAAGCAGCTTGCCGACGGGCAGGTGCCGTTCTACCACCCGGGCAAGGATTCGCCGGAAGTCGAGTACATGCTCGAGCGCCGCCGCGCGCTCGGCGGCTTCCTGCCGCAGCGTCGCCGCAAGGCCACGCAGTCGCACGAGACGCCCAAGCTCGAGGTCTTCGATCGCCTGCTCAAGAGCACCGGCGACCGCGAGATCTCCACCACGATGTCGTTCGTGCAGGCGCTCAACATCATCCTGCGCGACAAGCAGGTCGGCCCGCGCTGCGTGCCGATCGTGGCCGACGAGGCCCGCACCTTCGGCATGGAAGGCCTGTTCCGCCAGCTCGGCATCTACGCGCCGCAGGGCCAGAAATACAAGCCGGTCGACCGCGACCAGCTCATGTACTACCGCGAGGACGCGGCGGGCCAAGTGCTGGAAGAGGGCATCACCGAAGCCGGCGCGTTCGCCAGCTGGATGGCCTCGGCCACCAGCTATTCGACGAACGACCTGCAGATGCTGCCGTTCTACATCTTCTATTCGATGTTCGGGTTCCAGCGCATCGGCGACTCCGCCTGGCAGGCCGCCGACATGCGCGCCCGCGGCTTCCTGCTCGGCGCCACCGCCGGCCGCACCACGCTCAACGGCGAAGGCCTGCAGCACGAGGACGGCAACAGCCAGCTCATCGCCAGCATGATCCCCAGCTGCCGCAGCTACGACCCCACCTTCGGCTTCGAGGTGGCGGTGATCCTGCAGCACGGCATGAAGCGCATGCTCGACGAGCAGGTGGACGAGTACTACTACATCACCCTGATGAACGAGAACTACGCCCATCCGGACATGCCCGAGGGCGCGCCGGACGGGATCATCAAGGGCATGTACCTGCTGCAGGGCGGCGCCAAGCCCAAGAAGGGCGAGCTGCGCGTGCAGCTGATGGGATCGGGCACGATCCTGCGCGAGGTCATGGCCGCCGCCGAGCTGCTCGACAAGGACTTCGGCGTCACCGCCGATATCTGGTCCTGCCCGAGCTTCAACGAACTCGCCCGCGACGCGACCGACGCCGAGCGCTGGAACCGCCTGCACCCCGAGGACGAGCAGCGCGTCCCGTACATCACGTCACTGCTGCAGGGCCGCACCGGCCCCGCCATCGCGGCGACCGACTACGTGCGCGCCTTCGCCAACCAGGTCCGCGAGCACGTGCCGATGCGCTACACCGTGCTCGGCACCGACGGCTTCGGCCGCAGCGACACCCGCGCCAACCTGCGCCGCTTCTTCGAGGTGGATCGCTACCACATCGCGCACGCGGCCATCGCGGCGCTAGCGGCGGAGGGGAAGATGACGCAGAAGGATGTGGCGAGGGCTATTAAGCAGTACAAGTTGGATGTTGATAAGCCCAACCCGATTGGCGTTTGAGCTTCCCGCCCACACATTCAACTACTAGACGAGTTTCTATACATGAAAGTCACTCTGCTGATCGGCGTTTCGACCCATGCAAGCCAACATGATCTTCCAGCATGCGCAAAATGATGCAGCAGCCATGGCGCAGCTCTTTGCTTCATCAAACCAACGGGACGACGTGCAGTCGGTCACCTCGGCACCGATTCGTCGTGGCTGAAAAGCGCTGTACGTGCATCCGTCAAGGGCGAGACGGGTGACGCGCGCATTCCGCCGTTCGTCGAGGTGATGCATATCGCAAAGCGGTGTCCGCACGCTCGAACAGGGCGGCAGTCGCACGGACGCCAGGCAACGGCAGCGTCGTTCAGGCCTGCGGTACGCACCGGGCGATCGCGATGCCGGCGACCAAAACGGCCGGCCACTGCGCGGATTATCCGCTCATCGTCGTTCCTGACCACCGAAGCGACGGGCAGCGTAACGTCGCGCCTGCATTGGGGAGCGCCCAGACGAGGCTCAGAGTGGCCAGTCGCACACTCGATGGCAAAGGCCGACTCCTACCGTGTTTCAGCTCGCCGAAGCTGTTAACCAGGTCGCTGCGGCAGCTGAGCGTTTAATCGTGAGAATGGGCGGGCGGCGCTGCAGCGCGGCGCAGGCGTGCCGTCGACGTTCAGGCACTGCATCGCGACGTAATGCGCCGCTGGTCGCTGCCTACCGTCGGCGAATGCGCATGAAAAACACAGCGCTTGCCAGGAGAAGCATCAATGCGGAGCCGCCTGCGATGACCGCGGCGGAATGCTGCGCCGTGCCGACGCGCATGGCGGCGGCCATCCTGCGGACGGCGACGACGACGCGCCGCATGCCAAGAACACGCGTAACCGAATCGGCGGCGCCGCTCGCGCCGAAAGCGGGGTCCACTCGGGATCCGACCGTAGACGTCGTGCGCGGTGTCAACAGCGGTGCGACAGCGCCGGGCGTGCGAAGGCAGCCGGTGCTGTACAGCACCTGCAGACCGTTGTTGTTGTCGGAGAAGGCCACGTCCAGGCACCCATCGCCGTTGAGGTCCGCCGTGCCCAGTCCGCCGAACAACAGGTTGCTGGTCCGCACGGCGTACTTCACTTCGGCGTCCAGCGCGGATGGCGCCAGACCGGGTAGCTGGTGGTAGTAACCGATCGAACTCCAGCCGGAATGAAGCACGAGCAGGTCGTCAGCGCCGTCACCATCGATGTCCCGCCCGGCGAGGTCGGCCGGCAGGTCGTAGGTTCGCCAGCTGCGATCGAAGCGCAGCGTCCCGGACGGCATCCGCTTGAGAAGTGCCAGCTCTGCGTGCGGTGCATTCTCGCTTTTCGCAAGCACGATTTCCGGCGCGCCGTCACCGTCGAAGTCGCCCGTTGCAATCCCGCCGGTGTTGAATCCTCCGCGCCCCGAGCGTACCAGCTGTGGCGCACGGAACGCGTCGACGCCGTCGTGTGCGAACACGGCGACGCCACTTTCATTGACGTCCGGCGCCCACGTTGAGATCAGGTCCGAGCGACCGTCGCGGTCGACGTCCATCCACGCCAGCCGACCACCGGGAATGCTCTGCCGCAGAAAGCGGCGTCGGGCGGCGCCGCCTTGGCCATCGCCGTAAAAAATAGTGAGTCCCGCGAGGTCCGTGGGTGCCGTTCCCCCGACGCTGCGGCCGCTCATCCAGGCAACGACGTCGAGGCGACCATCGAGATCCATGTCGCCGACGACGAAATCGCCAGGCACTTCGGCGTTCGTTTCGCCCTGAAGCAAAGGCCCTGCGCGCAACCCCGTCGGGCCCCCGAGGACCACATTCAGGCCTACCTCGCTTGGCCAGATCAGGTCGCTGGAGCCGTCCCGGTTGAGGTCCGCTGCAAGTAGCCGTCCGACGGAACGCATCGCGGGAAACACGTAGCGGCTTGGCGCACCCAGCGTTCCACCGGCCTGCTGCAGGTACACCAGGATGCTGTAATCGCTTGCGGGATCAGCGGCCGCCCCGGTCCAGCTTCCGCTGATGATGGCGACATCCTCGCGCCGATCACCGTTGAAGTCACCCGTCGCGAGCGCCACGTTGTACGTGGCGGCGGCGTACGGCTGCACGGGTCGGAAGGCATCGACGCCACCGGGCACTCGAGGCGCCGCGACAGGGGTGATGCGCCGCACTCGATTGTTCCTCGTGTCAGCGACATACACGTTGCCGGCTGCATCCAAGGCCACGTCCTGCGGTTCCCACAACATCGCCGCGGTCGCGGGTCCGCCGTCGCCGCCGAATCCCCACCAAGCGCCGTAGGGCGAGAACGTGGAATCGTTGTAGTCGCCGGCAACGACCTTGAGGATTCCGGCCGGCGTGATCATGTGCACGAGGTTGGACTGGTTGGCGACAAACAGGTTGCCGCCGCCGTCCAGCGCAAGTCCCCAGGGAAAGTACATGTCCGAATTGACCGCGAGCGGATCGACACGGAACGGACCCTTGCCGGCGACGCGCGACACGACCCCTGCAGTGGACAGGCGCCGTATGGTGCCGTTCGAGTTGTCGGAGAAGTACACGCTGCCTGCGGCGTCGACGACGAGCGCACGCGGGGACATGCCCGCCGTCAGGGCTGGACCGCCATCGCCGCTGGCTTGCGGGCCCCCGTTACCGGCGATCGTGCGGATCGTGCCTCCCGCATCGATGCGACGGATCCGCATGCTCACGTTGTCGACGATGTAGAGCCGGCCGGCGGAGTCCACGGCAAGGTCCTGGATGACCCCGACCTGGGCGCGATTCGCCGGGCCGCCATCGCCCGAGAATCCCCACGTTCCCGTACCGGCGATGGTGGAGATCATGCCCGATGGCGTGATGCGTCGAATCCTCGAGTGCTCTCCGACATACAAGTTTCCGGCAGCGTCGACTGTCAGCGCGTATGCGCAGACGGACACCGACGTCGCCGGTACGTTCTCACCCTGCGTACCGCGGCCACCATTGCCGGCAAACGTCGTGATGATCCCCGTCGGGGACACTCGCCGAATACGGCACGCGTTGAAGCTGTCGGCACCTTCTGCGATATACAGGTTGCCGCTGCGATCGAAGGCGATCGAGCTCGGTCGGTCGAGTTGGGCGTCGGTCGCTGCTCCGCCGTCGCCAGGGACGGCGGCGCCGCCTCCTGCGAAGGTCGAGATGGTCGGTTCGGCTGCGGCCACCACACCGACTGCCATGGCGAGGGCGAGCGCCCAACATGTACGAATCATTCGTAATCCCTGGCGGTCCTTTGGGCAGGATTTTAGCACCCGGGGTTCCAGCGGCTTTAGAGAGCGCATCGGCCCGTGTGCCGTGCCTGCAATGGACGATAAGACGGTCGATTCCGCGCATGCGGGGCATGCGGTGCAGAGAGAAGACCGTAATTAGAAGCAGGGATCAGAGTGGTATTTCCACGGTGCGGTGAGATGACTGGCGCCAACACCCCCGCGGCTTGCGCGAAGCTTTATCGGCGGGGCTCCGGGTCTGCCGATCGAGGCTCAGAGCCTCACGAATGACCGTCAAAGGCTGATCGACGAGGCTCCAGAGCCTCACGCGGCAAGCTTGAAGCCTCACCGCCGAGGCTCGAAGCCTCATCCACCAGGCTTCAAGCCTCACGCACCAGCCTCAAAGCCGCACCCGGTAGGCAAAAAGCCTCACGCGTGAGGCTCGCGAGCCTCACCCGGCAGGCAAAAAGCCTCACCCATGAAGCAAAAGGCCCGGCGCAGGAGGCTTTGGCCTCACCCGCCGGGCTCGCAGGCTCGATGCCGCCAGATCGCCCCGGCGACGCCGCCCGTCAGTCCGCGAGCGCCGGCTCCTTCGGCTTGCTCGACTTGGCGAACCGCGCCGACAGCTCACGACGTGCGCTCTTCAGCGCCTCGCCCTTGCTGGCCACCTTCAGCAAGGCATAGCCCTCCAGTGCCACGCGCATCACGTCGCTGCCCAGCGCCAGCTCGGTGTCGTCGGCGCGCTCGGTGAGCTGGCGGAACTTGTCCAGCCGCGGGCGCAGTGCTTCGAGCGCGGCGAGGTCGGCCTTGGCCTCAGCCACGCCCAGGCTCGGCGGCACTACCTGCGGGTTGTTGATCGGCAGCGTCA
This sequence comes from Lysobacter xanthus, assembly GCF_047159895.1. Classification (NCBI taxonomy): domain Bacteria; kingdom Pseudomonadati; phylum Pseudomonadota; class Gammaproteobacteria; order Lysobacterales; family Lysobacteraceae; genus Lysobacter; species Lysobacter xanthus. The sequence continues at coordinate 124,230 of NZ_BAAGAB020000001.1, read as the reverse complement.
GCGCTTGGCGGCAGAAGGCTTCGGACTTGTCGCCCATTTTCATCAAATCGCGCCGCTGCTGCGGCGTCAGCGCGCTGCCGCGGGCGAGCACCTTTTTGATGGTGGCGAGGGCGCCGTCGAGAAGCGATACCGGGGTCAGGTTCACCTGTCCAAGTTGCGGACGCGGAGAGGTCCTCTCCCTGCTGCGGCCGGTCAAACAGGGGGCCAGAGTAGACTTTGGCTCGACACCGCGAAAAAGGCTCTTCCTGTTGTCTTCATACTGTTCCGAAGTCGAGACAGGCACGAGCGGGCTCTGCGAGGCACGAGAAGTATGAGCGCCACCGACCCCGACGTTCCGAAGTCCCGCAAGTCCACGCCCGCGCCATGGCCTCCGGTCCTGGAGAAGGGCGACCCCACCGTGTGGGGCCGGGCGCATACGACGATGCTGCTGAAGGCGATCGAGCGCGACGACGTCGACCTGGTCTCGCGAATCCTCACGAGCGAGCTCTGGTCGTCCAAGCAGGGCGGCTTCGCCTACCTGCCCGCGGTGGTGCCGCTCGCCCATTCGGGAGACATGGTCCGCCTGCTGGCACGCCACGGGGCCGACATCGACGCAGCCGACCGCAAGGGCGAGACGTGCTTCGCGCGCATGACCGCGAAGGGCGTTCGTGCGAACGATCGCGTCGGGGCGGTGCGGGCGCTGCTCGAATCCGGCTTGCAGGCGAGCACCCGGCAGGGTGCCGAACAGCGGCGCGGCGGGTCGCTGCTGCGTGCGCTGCGAAGCGACCTTCCCGGTTGGCAGGACATCGGCGACGCGATCCTCGCCGCCGGCGAAGACATCGACGCCACCGTCGGCGACCCGAAACGCGGCTCGACGGCCCTGCACCAGGCCGTCCGGAACTGCGACAAGCCTCTCGTGGCCTGGCTCCTCGAGAAGGGCGCCGACACGCAGAAGAAGGACAGCCAGGGGCGCACGCCGGCCAACATCATCCACGAGCGCCGTCGCAGCGGCTTGCCGACCAACCTGGTCGGTTCGTTCAAGCAGGACACCGCCGACATCGAGGCGATGCTGAACAAGCACGAGTACGACAGGACGCATGCGCGAAAGGCCGATGCGGCCGGTGCGCCGGCGCGGCAGGACGACGGCGCCTAGAAGAAAGGCGTCGGATAGCTTTCACACAAGTGGCCACCCGATGACTCGCACAAGTGGACGCGAGCAGAGGATTGGAGCGCAGCGATCCGGGGCGGCGGTGGCGCACGGTCTCGTCGCGCAGGACCAGCCACGTCGATGGTCTCCAAAGTTCCGACCGCGAAGCCGCTCGAACGGACCGATCCACAGCCGTTGACCTGCAACTGCATGCGCGCGTGGACACTGTCGGCAGGTCACCCCGTCGAGCGCCCATGATCTCCCTTTCCGTCCTCGACCTCGCCCCCGTCGGCGAGGGCCGCGACGTCGCCCAGGCCTTCGCGCACATGCGCGACTTGGCGCGCCATGCCGAGCAGCTCGGCTACCGCCGCTACTGGCTCGCCGAGCACCACAACATGCCGGGGATCGCCAGCGCGGCCACCGCGGTGCTGATCGGCCACGTGGCGGGTGCGACGTCGACGATCCGCGTCGGGTCGGGCGGCGTGATGCTGCCGAACCACGCGCCGCTGCAGGTCGCCGAGCAGTTCGGCACGCTAGCCACGCTCTACCCGGGCCGCATCGACCTCGGCCTCGGGCGCGCACCGGGCACGGACCAGGCGGCCACGCGCGCGCTGCGCCGCTACTACGCGGGTGCGGACGAGTTTCCTGCTGACGTCGTCGAGCTGCTCGGCTACTTCGAGCCGGTGCAGCCGGGACAGCTCGTGCAGGCGGTGCCGGGTGGCGGCGTGGACATCGAGCCGTGGATCCTTGGATCGAGCCTGTTCGGCGCGCAGCTCGCCGCGAAGCTCGGCCTGCGCTACGCCTTCGCCTCGCACTTCGCCCCCGCCGCGCTCGAGGACGCGCTGCACGTCTACCGCGCGCGCTTCGAGCCGTCGGCTAAGCTCGCCGCGCCGCACGTGATGCTGGCGATCAACATCGTCTGCGCCGACACCGACGACGAGGCGCGACGCCTGTTCACCACGCAGCAGCAGGCCTTCGTCAACCTGCGCCGCGGCCGCCCCGGCCTCGTGCCCCCGCCGCTGGCCTCGGCCGAAGCGCTCGACACGTTCTGCAGCCCGATGGAGCAGGCCGGCATCGCGCAGGCGCTCGCGTGCTCGGCCGTCGGGTCGCCGGCCACGGTAGCCGCATGGGTGCGCACCTTCATCGAGCGCTATCGGCCCGACGAACTGATCGTCACCGCGAACATCCACGACCCCGACGCGCGGCTGCGGTCGTATGCGTTGGCAATGGAGGCGTTGCGCGGCTGAATCGCCCAAAGGAAGCGCGTGCCGCGAGCCGGTACCGCCCCGAGCGCGCATTAACGTCGAGCAGCGAGCGCGGCTTGTCGGTCGACGGCGTGAGGGTTGCCGACGTCCGCGCACGTGGGGATACTCGTGCTCCGCACCAGGATGGCGCCGAGCAGGGAACAGGACCGTTCCCGCTGAGTCGCCGACTGGCATGGCCCGCCCTCGGAACGCACTCATGAATCGAACCCTCCTGATTTCCGTGCTTGCCCTGCTCGTTGGCTGCAGTGCAACGGAGCCGTCTGCATCGCTGCATGGCGCCGACACACCGCGAAACGCTGCTTCAACAGGGGCGCGCGAGGAATCTGCCCCCACGGACAGGTCAGGACCCACGAGACTGCGTCCGCAGTACCAGCAATGCGTTGACGCCGCGGCCGGTGTCGTCCCGGACACGCAGGTCTGCATCGGTACCGAGTTCACGTATCAGGAGCAGCGGCTCAAAGCAGCGCTGAACCGGAAACTTCGCGAGGGCGATGCCGCGTCCACATCCGCCGCCCAGGCCGCATGGCGCAAAGCCACCGACACCCGCTGCAGCTGGAACGCGGCGGAGGAAGGACAAGGTCAGCGGCTCGAGGCGAACGCGTGCGAGCTCGAAGCCATTTCCGCGCGGGCCGACGAGCTGAGCCAGTAACGTTCACAAGCACCGTCAAGGAGTGACGAATGAATAGGCGAGATGCCGAAAAGTTGATGCGGTCGTGGCACTTGGGCCAGACCTCTGCAAGATATGAGTCGTCGGGCGGTGGCGCCGCGACCATTGCGCACGTGCCCGGGGACCACGGTGGCGTGTCCTACGGGGAGTACCAGCTCTCCAGCAACGCGGGTACGTTGCGCGAGTACCTCGATCAGTCCGTCTATGGGCCCCGGTTTGCCGGTCTTGCACCGGGGTCGCCTGCATTCGATGCGCTGTGGCGGGAGCTGGCGCACAGCGATCTGGGTTTCGGGCCCGACCAGCACCGGTTCATCGGACGCAGCCATTACGACCATCAGCTTCAGCAGCTGAAAGCTCGCGGCCTCGATCTAGCGGATCGAGGCCCGGCAGTACAGGACTGCATCTGGAGCACGGCGGTCCAGATGAGGCACCTGACGCCGCGCGTGTTCGAGCGGGGACTGAAGGAAGCCTTCGGATCGCAGGTCGACGCTCACAAGCTGTCGGATCGCCAGATCGTGGAAGCGGTGCAGGACTACAAAGTCCGCCACAACTCGGAGCTCTTCTCGAAATCACCGACTCTGTGGCGCGGGCTGCTCCTCCGCGCTCACGCCGAGCGGAACGAGCTCGCGAGGCTGGCAGATGCGGACGCGCTCGCACCGCATGCGCGAACGCATGCACAGACTGACCATCAAAGTTCCCGCGCGCATCCGGCGGGGGGCGATGCGCATCCGTCGCAGCACCACCATCCTGAGCGCCTGGAACCGCCGCGCCACGGGCAAGCGCCGGGCCACGCGCCGCAGGCGACCCGACGGGACGGGGCGGCCGAGCTTGCTCAGCGACAGTTGGCTCACCTCGGATATACCGGTGCGGACGGCCGCCTGATCGACGCCGACGGCCGCATCGGCCGCAATACGCGGCATGCGCTTGAGCAGTACCAGCGCGACCATCGGCTGCCGGTCACGGGTCACCTCGACACTGCGACCCGCACCCGCCTCGAGGACGATGACCGCACCATGGCGAGCAGCACGCATCCCGCACACGCGCTATACCGGCAGTCCGTCGACGCGATGCTGGCACTCGACCGGCAGCGCGGCGTGCAGAGCGGGCCGCAGACCCTCGCACTGGCGGGCGCGGCGGCGGCCGAAGCAGCGCGTTCGGGCATGTCGCGGGTGGACCGGATCGAGGTGGGGAAGGACGGCCGGCACGCGCAGGCCGTCGAGTTCCGCCTGGGTGTCGATTCGTGGGTCACCAACCGGACGTCGGACCCCATCGATGTCCGACGGGCACTGCAGCAGCCGCTTGACGTGAGCAGTCGGTACGCAGAACAGGCGATCGCCGCCCGCGCCGGGCATCAGGCACCCGAGCAGCACCCGCACACCCGGCGTCCGTCCCACGCGCCGTAGGCATCACCACAAGCCGCGGGATCACTCTGCTGCCGCGCCGACGGAGACGCGGGGCAGAGTCGTTTTCCTGGAATGCGTCGGAGAAGCCGACTCTGGTCCTGCTCCCACTGCTCCAGCTACTCCTACCTTGTTCCACTCGGTCAGCGCGGCCGGCCTCGACCGTCTGACGGTTGCGCCCGCACACTCCACGGCCCGGCAGGCCGTTGCCGCATCTTCCTCGTCGACTTTGCCCATGACATCGAGACGTCGCGCCCTGCTGGCCGTCGCCGCGATCGCCGCCCTCGCGACGGGCTTCGCCGCGATGCGCCACCGCCCAGCGGCATGTCCGGATGCGGACGAATGCCGTGCGGCGCCAACCGCTACCGCGAAACGCGCCGGCGATGCGCCACCCGTGCGATCGTTCGGACCCTTGCCCGAAGGCGACTTCGACCGGACCCGGTCGCTCCTTGAATCGCGCGCGTTGGCGGGCGACCCGGCGTCCGCCTATCGCCTCGCGGAAGTGATCGGGCGGTGTCGTACGTATACGTCGATGTCGGACGGCGTCTTCGCGCGGCTGCTTGCCAGCGCCGCCGGGATGCTCGGAGCGCTGCGCATTGACGGCGAGCGCATCGGCGTGCGCGACGCGATCGACCTCATCGCGGACGCGAAGGCCGACATGGATGCCCTGTGCAGCGGGACGGAGGCCACACGCGCCTCGATGCAGCCTGCCGATGCTTTCCGGTGGAACCACCGCGCCGCGATGCTCGGCGACACTCGCGCCATGGCGGCATATGCCGACTATGCCTTCACCGAGTTCCCTACCAGCGCGGACCTGATGGACCACGCCGCCGAGGTCGCGCGCCGGCGAGTTACTGCGCGCGCGATGCTCGAGCGTGCACTGCAGGCCGGCGAGCCGACAGCACTCAAGTCTTTCTCGGCTGCGCATTCGCATACGGGCTGGCTGCAGCGCGATCCTGTGCTCGCCCTGTCGTACTGGGACGCCTACCGGCGCACGTCCGAGGGCCACGGCCTCTCGGCCGTGCAGGCTGCGATTGTCGACCGGCATTTGCGGAACCGGGTCGGTGCCGCCGGCGAACGCGAGGCGCAGCGTCGTGCCGCGGACCTGCTTGCGCGCTACTTCCCGGGAGTACGGCCATGAAGCGACGCCGTGTCCTCGGCGGCCTGCTGATCCTGGTGGCCATCGGCGTCGGCGGATACCGCTACGCGGGTCGCCCGTCGGCCTCGCCGGTGGCGCGTGATCGTGCGGCCACGATGGAGCTGCGGCGTCTTCTCGCGGATGCCGCGCCCGCGCGGCCGCCCGTTGAGCAGAGTGTGCAGCCTGCGAACCGCGACTGGTGGAACGTTCCCTTCGCCGCCGAGTTCGAGGCGATGCGCGCCGCGGCGCGTGCCGGCGATGCGTCGGCCGCGTACGCACTGGGCAGCCGCGCGGCGACGTGCATGAGGGAGCTGCGCGAGAAGTCGCCGGCGTCCATCCTCGCGGACTACCAGGACCAGCTGAGCCTGCCCGAGGACATCGAAAAGAGGCTCGGGCCGGACCACCTGGCCGTGCGACGACGCAACACCGCGAACAACACCGCGCGCGAACTCGATCGGTACGAGAACTGCGCGGCCATCGGTGCGGCACGCATGGCCGATTACCTGCAGTGGCTGGAGCAGGCCGGCGCCGCCGGGAGCGGGGCCGCGCGACTGAGCTACGTATCGGCTGTCCAACAGGCCTATTCGGACGATCGAGGGGCCTTGATCGCACAGATCGAGGAGGCGGGGCGGCGGCGCACATTGGCACGCGAATGGCTCGACGAGCGCATCGCCAGCGGCGACGAGTCCGCATTCCAACTCTATGCGAACGCGCTCGAGGGCAGTTGGCTTTACCGGGCGGATTACGTGCGCGCTGCCGCGTATGGCTACGCGCTGGAACTAGCGCAGCAACGGCGCATGGGCAACTTCGGGCAGCGATGGCGCGAAGGCCTCCGCCCCTACGGCGACCGCCTGACACCCGCCCAGTGGGCGGAGGCGTCCCGCCGCGGCCGCGAGCTTTTCATGGCGAACCTGCAGAACCGGCCCGTCTGGCCCAACGGCGCGCCACCGCCCGAGATTCTCCGACGGATGCAGGCCTTCAGGCCGCGGCAGTGACGCGCGTCGCAACGCATCGCGTTCGGGGCAGGGACGGATAGGGTGCCGGCGCCCCGGTAACCTGCGAACCGGTTGGCGGAAGTACCCGGAAACGGGCGCGGCCTCCTCTCGCCGTGCCAACACCGACCCCAAGATGCGTTGTCGTTGGTAGGCCCCGCGCGTTACGCGTCGGTGCAATAAGGGGGATCCACCCTCGGACGTTCAATGTCGGCCTTCCCTCGACGCCCTTGCGCAATGCGTCGTCCTCGTCGTCGTAAGGTTCCTTTCCCCCGCCTGCAAGAAAACCCATCGAGCGCTGCCTTGAACCCGACCCCGCCCGTTGCCGACCCCGGCGCCACCGCCGTCATCAGCCACCGCGTTCTGCCGTCGAAGCTGGGCGCCTATGAAGCTTGGCTCGACGAGATCGCGCCGTTGTGCCGCGCGGCACCGGGCCACCTCGACTGGCACATCGTGCGACCCATTCCCGGGCTGACGGAGACGTACACCATCGTCATCCGCTTCGACTCGGTCACGCATCTCGAAGCCTGGATGCGCTCCACCGAACGCAGCCGCCTGATCGCACAACTCCGTCCGCTGCTCGCCGGGGACGACAACGTGCGCATCAGCAGTGGCCTCGACTTCTGGTTCGCGCCGGCAGAGCCTCGCGCGCCGGTCCCCGTGCGGTGGAAGCAGTACCTCGTGACCTGGTCGGCGATCTACCCGCTCGCGCTGGCCGTGCCGCACCTGGTCGGCGGCGTGCTCGGGTCTGCAGGCCTCTCGCTCGGCGCGGTGATGACGACGCTGATCGTCACCGGAATCGTGGTGTTTCTCATGGTGTACGTCGTAATGCCGCGCTACACCCGGCTGGTGCGACGATGGCTGTTCGCGTAGCCGCGCGCCGGGTTGCCGATCTCAAGGCCCATGCAGCGTGGGCCATGCACCCCGCGGTTCGCGAATTCGGCAGTGGCCATGCGCAACAGTCGCTCGCCACGCGAACCCACAATCCGGGACGGAGCACCGCGGCCCGTCAGGCGTCGGCACCAGACGCTCGACGCCATTGATAGTGCAGCTGCGCATCCGTTCGACCGCCGGGCCGAGAACGACAAGCCGCACAGAGTCCAGAGCGCGCCAACAGAGAATCACGGCAAGCGAGGTCGTCGTCCGATGCCATTGGCACGGCGTGGTTTGGCCGACCGAATGACTCAGTTCGCGAGCGAGGGGGACCGTCCCTGAATGCGCTGCTCGACATGTTGGGACAGTTCCGCGCGCGGAAGCTGCGCGAGCATGTCGCTCGACGCGTGCAGCGACTGGGACGATGCCACGCGCGTTTCCAACGTCGCCATGCGCTCGTGCACTGAACCGCCGCCCGCCATGACCTGGACCGCGCGCACGAAACGTGAATCCTCGCCGAAGTCGACGCGATCGATCCGCTGCAGGCCTACGTCGCGTGCTTCGACCACCAATGCGGCGGCGATGTTCGCGCTGTGCATGCCGGACGTGATGCCCCGCGCGCGTTCGCCGGACTCCACCATGCCGAGCGTGCGTTCGAACAACGGATAGTCGGGATGACGCGTGTCGGTGAGGCGAAGGCCGTGGATCGACGACAGTGCCTCGCGGCTACCGGTATCGATCCGACCGCTCTCCGGAAGACCGTGGTCGTGCTGGAAGCCCTTGAGCGCTTCGCGCGTACGGCGGCCGAACACACCATCCTCGACCAAAGGCGCGCCGCGCCCGTCCCGCGCGCCGAGATCATTCAGGTCGTTCTGCAGCCGCGTGGTGTCGGCATCGGCGTGAGCTGGATGGTCCGTCCGGGGCGTGCCGGGGCGGACGGGCGCTAAGGGTGGCGCCCCGCCGGGATGTCGGGAAGCGTCCACCTCCGCGGTCGGAAGCGAGTGTGCTCCCGCTTGCGCACTCAGCGGCGATTCGCCATGCAGGGGCGGACGTACCTGGAACTCCGGCTTCGCCCGTAGTGCGCCCACGATATGAGTGGTCCGGCCGTCCCAGTAGCCGTTCGGCTCAATCGCTATTTCGCGGGGCCCGGTGGAGCTTTGCGATCCGATGAAGTGTAGGCGACCGTGTTCGTCGTAGCCCTTGAAGATGCCGACATGCTGGCTGTGACCGTCCGAGAACAGCAGTAGATCGCCTCTCTCCAACGTGCCGCGAGGCTGCCGCGCTTTGTCAGCCGCGATGACGTCAAAATGCGAGCGGGCATACTTCGTTGGCGTCCGGCCATCGAAAAGACTGTGCGTGGAGAAGCCAGAAGCGTCGCTTCCCGTGACGTTGAATCCGGCATTCTTCAGGCCGCGCCAAACAAACGCGGAACAGTCAACGCCCATCCGTCCGTCACCGTCGCCGTCGCGCTCCAATCGGCTGTTATCGCGGCCCGGGCGGTGCGCGTCCGGCCGGCCGTATTCAAAGCGCTCCGGTGCCGCCATGAAATGGATCGTCGCCTCGTCATAGATCGAGTGGCTCGCGCGGCGGGACGAAGTCCGGCCCTGCGGCGCAACCGACCTCGGTTCGCCGGGCCCGACTTGCGCGAAATCATGGCCATTGACTTTGCCCGGGCGAAATCCCTCGAAACGAGCGACGCCGTGCGCCAGAACGGCAAGTTCTTCGGGTGACAGTGCATCGATCCTGCGATGTCGCAGGTCGATGCCACGTTCGTCGCCCGTGCGAAAGATCATCGCCAGCTGCGCCGAGTGATGTGTGGGACCACTGTAATCCTTGGTCGAATACCCTTCGACCATTCGCTCGACCGTCCGCTCGCCGAACCGGTTCTTCAGCACCTCAAGCTGCGCGACTCGCCCCGCTTCGGGCGTTTCAAAGATGGCATTGCCCCGCGGGTCGAGCGCAACCACGCCGAAGTGGGCGTTTTGTGCGACCCGCAGGGCTTTTTGATACGACCGACTTGAATGGACGGTCGGGTCGGCGCTCCCTGCAAACTCGAACTTCAGATTGCCGGGATTGTTATGGCGCCACGAGGCCGTGCCTCCCGACCAGACCTCCACCGAACCGTCGTCCATGCGGTAACTGCGCTCGGTACCCCGCGCTTCCACGAGCGCGACGATCTTCTTCGAACCTGCCATCACTTTCGTCCTTGATGTGATTGGTTAATAAGCTACATGCCGTTGTCGAAGCTCTCCAGGGCATCGGCATCGACCCAGCCCGCGACACACGAGGTGTCGCGCGTCACCGGACATTCTCGTGGCGTGCTCCGCAGATCCACACGTCGGTCGCCGTACATGTCGCACAACCTGTTGCCTCTGCACGAAGGGACGGCCGACCTCTGGATGGTGCTCACAAAGAAGTAGTCAGGCTGCTGCCCGGCTCTCGCGATCGCCTGAATGCAGACAAGTTGGCCCTTGGACAGAACGGCTAGGGTTGCCTCGTCGTTCGGAGCCAAAGCGTCACGAAGTTCGGCGCCCGAGTCGTCCGCTACGCCGCCGAAAAACCCATCCGCACCGCAGTCCGGCCGCAACTCGACGTCGTAGATATCGCCGTTCTCCGGCTTGCCCCCGATGCAGGCGATTTCACGCCCCTTGGGAGTGCACTCCACACGGATCCGCTTTGCGAAATCGGCGAGCGACTCGACGGGTGCGACATGCGGCGAAGTGTCGGCAGCCGTAGCAGGGCGCCGTGTGGACGGTACGGTGGATGCCACCTGCGTCGCGTTCGCACCCGGGGAGCTCGCGCCCGTGCAGGCGACGAGGAGAAGGGTTGCGAGGGCGACGAGCGCGTTTCGAGTCATGGTGACAGTCCCTGTCGGTTTGTACGTCAGGCCGGTGCGCCCGACTGGTTCTTCGATGGTCCGTAGGGTAACCGGGGCGACCGGGCGTGTGAACAATGCCGCCCGGTGGTGGGTGTGACGCGCGCAGGCGGCGGGTTGGTAGACCCAAACGGTGGGGGCGACCGGAATGGCGACTGGCAGGCGCGCTGGAAAGCCGTTTCAGCCCACTTGCTCGCAACCGTCGACCGCATTTGCCACCCTCGCCGTAACGCAGTCGGCGGGTCACGGCACCCGGCGCCCGCTATGGCCTCGTGCGTGGCACGTGCGGCGACAACGCCCGCATCTCGCAGGGCGACCCGCTCTCTTGGTGTGATTGATGGGTGTAGTCGTTCAGAGGAGACCTTGACCTGCACATGGTGAACCCTTGCGCCGAGCGTTCATCCGCGCATCGCAGTGCCTATAAGGTGAGCGAACGCCGCGTGTCCGTGCCGTTCCCGAGACGCTTCGCGAACGGGCACACTGGACGCCTCAGGAGAAGCGCATGCCCAAGCCGTACTACCTGATCGATTTCGAGAACGTGCAGCCGAAGGCGCTCGACCGGCTGACGCCGGGCGCAGCGCGCATCAAGGTCTTCCTCGGCCAGCACCAGACCCGGCTGATGCTCGACCTCGTGCAGGCACTGCAGCCGTTCGGCGCGGATGCGGAATACATCGCGATCACCGGGAGCGGTCCCGATGCGGTCGACTTCCACATCGCGTACTACATCGGCCGCATCGCGGTGGAAGAGCCTGGGGCCGCGTTCCGCATCATTTCGAAAGACAAGGGCTTCGACCCGCTCGTGCGCCACCTCAACGCGCGCGGTATCGCGTGCGAGCGGCTGCCGGAAATTCCTGCCGGCGCGGGGCCGGTTCCGGCCGCGGTTTCGACGCCCAAGCCCGTCGCCAAGACGACGGCAAAAGCGGCCAAGAAGGCCGTCGCAAAGAAGAAGGCGGCAAAGAACGTGGTGGTGACGGTCGAGCCCGCGCGTACGGCCGCACCGCCGGCTCCGACAGCCTCGACGGCCGCCCGGGTGAAGGTGGTGCTCGGCCTGCTCGCGAAGTCGACCAAGCCCGCGAAGGTGTCCGGGCTGCGCTCTTCGATCAAGTCGTGGTTCAAGCCCGCGCTGGACGACAAGGCGGTCGATGCGGTCCTGCAGAGTCTCGAATCCAGCAAGAAGATCCGCATCGAAGGGACGAAGGTGACGTATGCGGCCCTTTAGGAGGAATCGCTCAGGTCTCCTTCTGACGCTGACGGTGGGGCTCGGCACGCTGATCGCTAGCCCGGCGCACGCGGATTCTGTGTACCGCTGCGTCCAGAAGGGCAAGCCCGTCAGCTTCCAGAGCGAGCCGTGCGAACCTTCGGCGAAGACCACGGCCATTCGCGGTTTCGTGCCCGACCCGGCCCCCACCGCAAACGAGCTGGCGTGGAAGCGCTACCGGGTCGAGCAGGAAATGGCCAACCGCAATCGGGCGATGCGGGCCTCGGGCGCCGTCCCGACGGGCGCGGTGCTTCCAGCCGGCGGTCAGGCTTGCGCCGATGCGAAGGCGGCGCGCGACGCTTGGGAGCGCCGCGTGGGGCTGAACAGGAGCGTCGACGGCATGCGCGTGTGGCAGGACCATGTCTACCAGGCGTGTCGCTGATCGAACTCGACCGAGTCAGCGTCAGAAGCCTGGTGGACGACCGACGGGCCGTCCAAAACGCAGTGCGTCGCGTCGCGGCCGCCGGCTATCGCTTCAGCTCGAACACGGTCGCGACGCGTTCGCTGTAGTCCACGGTCGGCTGCACGTAGCGGCTGCGGCGAATACGGGACCCGGTGACTTCGATGCGGTCGAGGTCGCCGCCGTAGCGGTCGGCGAAGGAGGAGTTGAGACTGTTGATGCTGTAGACCGGGCCGAGCGTCGCGCCGAACGCCTCCGCGAGGCCACCCGCCTTCTCGCGCGCATCGGCCACGGCCTTGGCGCGCGCTTCCACACGCAACGCGTCGGCACGACTGGACTCGAAGCCGATGTCGTCGACCTCGTTGATGCCCGCCGCCAGTGCGGCGTCGAGGAATTCGCCCAGGCGCGCCAACGCACGGAACTCGATCTTGAGGTCGCGGCGCGCGACGAAGCCGTTCGACACCTTGCGGCCGTTGTCGTCGGTATCGATGTCCTCGGAGACCGACAGGTCGCCGGCGGTGACGTGCGCGGGCTCGAGGCCGAAGCGCGGTGCGAGTTCGAGGAAGGCTTCGACGCTGCGGTCGACCGCCTGCTTCGCCGCCAGCGGCGATGCCTTGCTGTAGCGGGCGGTGAGGTTGATGCGCGCCAGGTCCGGTGCGACGCTGACCTTGCCTTCGCCGGTGGCGGTGACATGCGGGGCATCCGGCAGCGGCGTGCCGGCGAACGCGGGAGCGGCGGCGAGCAACAGGGCGAGCAGGACAGGGCGCATCGGTCGGCTTCCGGGGGCGATGCCGAACGATAGAGCGAAATCGCTCGGGTGCGCACGCGTCGCGCGCCCGCTCGGCAATGTGTTCGCGCGCCCGCGTAACCGGCCTGCGTCCCTAGGTATCGCGTGGCGTGGGGTCGGTCGCCACCACGTTCGCAGCCGCAGTGCGCCTTCTGCGACGTGCGACGCTTCGACCGCAGCGCGGTCAGCGCAATGCCGATGCGGCCACGAGGCAACTGCCTGCCGCGACGACGGTCAGCACGAGACGCAATGGGCGCCATCCCGCCAGCCCCTGCGCGGGCAGCACGCGGCGATCCACGGCGTAGCAGGCGACGAGCGCGCTCGCGAGGACGGCGAGCGCACTGCGGGTGGGCAGCAGCAGCGCACCCCAGGCCACGAGGCTGGGCACGGCGCCCCAGGCGTACTGCAGTGCGGACTGTCCCGAACGTGCGGCGAGCCCCCAGTGCAGGCCACCGAGGAAGGCGACGATCGTCGCGCCGTAAGCCGCGAGCGCGAAGGCGGCGTGCGGGCCTTGCGGCGTCGGCAGCAGCCATGTGGCGCCGGTACCGGCCACGAAAGGAACGAGACCGGTCAGGCCGAGCAGCCATGCGGATCGGGTGGGTGCGGCGGGTGTATCCAAGATTGTTCCGGTCATGTGGCGGAGTCGATGCCGTGCATTGCGCGGCTGCGTCGATGGGCGACGACACAAGTGCGCAAGCGCGCTCCAGCGCGGCACGCCGTCATCGCGATCGTCGTCCATGCCGTCCGGCGCAGCGGCGCGGCATCGGTCCGCATCGCATCGTGTCGTCATGCGATGTCGCCGCACCGAGCGCGATGTGGTGCGTCACGGCGCGATCGGCGTCGCAGGTCGGGCCGCGGCTCCACCGAACCCGTGCGGATCGATCACATCCGCCGCGCGCCATCCGCGGTCGAGATCGATCCCGGTGACGCGCCATTCGTGCGCCTTGATGCGCAGCGGACCGCGCACGCGCTCGAGGAAGCGCACGGGCAGCAGGTAGGGGCCGACCGCGCGGTATTCGAGGAACGTGGTGTCGACGTGCGCGCCGACCGTGGTCGGGAAGCCGTCGATGGTCTGGTGGATCCGGTACAGGCGCGCGGTGCCCGCGTCGATCCACAGCACGGCGCGGTCCTGCTCGGCGCGGCCGAACCCGGGCCGCAGCGTCGCCAGCAGACGATGGAAGCGACGGCCGTCCTCGCGCGCGTCCGGAAGCCGTTCTAGCGAGGCCATGCGATCCAGGAAGAACGTCGGGCCGAAATGGAACATGCGGAACGCGTCATTCGTCATCGCGGTGGCGGCGCGCTTCTCGTCGTCGTCGGTCTCGGTGCCGTTGTAGGCGACGCGCAGCCCCGCGGTGCTGCGCACGACGTGCTTGGTGCCGTCCGGCCCGGTGTGGCGCACCGCGTACAGGCCTTCCGACGGGCGATAGCGCTCCTCCGAGCGGATCCGGAAGCCGGCGTCGGTGACGACGGGCTGGATGCGCTGGATCAGCGCGTACCAGCGCCCGTCGGTGGACAGGTTGATGTCGCCCGGATGCCGTCGCAGGTCGCCTCCGTGCGCGGCGAGGCTGCGATCGAAGATCGCCTGAGCGGTGAGCCCGTCGGACGGCGGCGCCCCACCGGGACGGGGGAACGACGAGCAGGACGCGAGCAGCAGGCAGGCGACCAGGAGGGCGATGACGCGGGACATGTCCGGCTCCTTGCGCCGGGTCGATGGCGCGGTGAAGCGCCATACGGTCCGCGGGGCCGGGCGGAGGCAGTCGACGCGAACGACCCGCCGAACGGTGGCGGCGCCGGCACCGACGCCCTACCCGAGCGCCGGCCGGCGACAATGGGCGATCCCTTCGACGGTGATCGCCCGATGTCCGACTGGTTCATGTCCCTGCCGCTGCTCGGCAAGCTCTGGCTGGTCTATGCGGCGGTCGTGGCGTCGTTGCTGGGGCTGGCGGCCTGGATCGAGTTCAGCCGCTCGCGCCATGTCGACGGCGCCGGCGGATGGATGCTGTTCGGTGCGCTCGCATTGTCGTTCTGGGGACTCGTGCTCACCGCGCTGGCCTCGCTCGCGATCGTGCTGGTGCGCGCGCTGGCGTGACCGCGGCCCCGGTGCACCGCGCGCCACCGACCTAAACTGCGCGCTGTCGACCGGGGGCGTCATCGTGGGAATCGAAGTCTGGAACATGCTCGGCACGTGGGCCGGGCCGGTGGTGACGCTTGCGGGCTTCGTGCTCGTGCGCAACCAGTTGCGTGCCGAGCGCCGCGCGCTCGAGACGCAGACGAGCTGGCAGATGTACGAGACCAGCATCAGCATCCTCACCGTGTTCGTCGAGCATCCGGAGATCCGCCCGTACTTCTACGACGGCCGCCCCGCGCCGACGGAGGAGCCGCTGCGCAGCCGGGTGCTGGCCACCGCCGAACTCGTCGCCGACCACATGGAGAGCGTGGTGCTGTCGCAGGATGCGGTGGAGGCGGGCACCCGCGCCGTGTGGGTGCGCTACATGCAGGGCATCTACCGCCGCAGCCCGGTGCTGCGCGCGTTCCTCGCGCACGACAGCGAGGGCTACCGCTATGCGGACCGGTTCCTCGACCTGCTGCGCGAGCCGTTCATGCCGGGCGTGCCGGCGATGGTCGCGCCGATCGACGAGCCCGCCTGACGTGTCGACCGCGGTGATCGCGCCGCTCACGGACGCGCGCGATGCGGCGATCGTCGCCGACTGGATCTGGAACGAGTGGGCACGGCACGAGCCGGGCGTCACCCGGGCCGACAGCGATGCGGGCGTGCAGGCCGCGTTGCGGGGCGATCGCCTGCCGCACTTCATCGTCGCGCGTGTGGACGGCAGACCTGTCGGCTGCGCGAGCATCGTCGCCGCCGACCTGCCGACGCGCCCGGATCTCGGTCCGTGGCTCGCGAACGTCTACGTCGTTCCGGCGCAGCGCGGCCACGGGCTCGGCAGCGCCCTCGTCCGCGAGGCGATGGCGCAGGGCGCGTCGATCGCCGGGCGCCTGTATCTCTACACGTTCGGGAGCACGGCCTGGTACGCACGACTCGGATGGCGCCCGCACGCCGCGGCCGAGTACGCGGGGCGCCCGATCTCGATCCTGTCGTACGACGTGGCCGGCGCCCGCGCACCTACGCCTTGAGGTTGCGGGGGCGCGGGACTAGGCTCGCGATGCGCATCCGCGCCGTCGTGCTGTCCCGGGAGATCCGCCATGCGCCGCTACCTCGTTCCGATCGCGCTCGTCCTGGTGGCCGGCTGCAGCAGGCCCGAGGCCCAGGCCCCCGCAGCCGCCGAGGCGAATGCGCCGGCGCCCGCGGTCGCCGCGTCGCCGTCTTCCGTGCTCGATGCGCCGGTGGCCGCGCCCGCTGCGGTGCGTTCGGCGCTGCCCGCGCAGGCCTGCAGCCTCGACGGCTACGAAGCGTTCTTCGAGGCCTTCGCGCAGAACCAGGGCGTGCGTGCCTCGATGACGGCGCCCGGCGTGGATGCCCGCACCTTCGACATCGAGCTGCGCGACAACGGCTGGATCAATCGCGCCTCGCCCGACGTGCCGCTGGATATCCGGCAGTCGCGCGATGGCGAGGCGTTCGTCGCCGAAGCGGTACCGGTCGAACGCGGCGCAAACGACGAAGTGGTCAAGGAACTTGGCCCCGGCGTGCGCTACCGGTTTGAGTTCGCGGAAGGTTGCTGGCGGTACGCCGGCCGCGACTGACCGTCGCGCATCGCGCGCGGCACGCCGTCGGCGGCCACGGCGCCCGAATCTGCCAGGTGGCAGGGCCGTCATGCGACATGCGACGTCGGCCGTCCGCGCTGATGGCCGGATGGCTGCAGCCGCCCGTGCAAGACACGCATCTGTTTTGCGTGCGAGCGCCTGGTGCCTATCGACGGAAGTCGTTGCCGGTCGCATCTGGACGGCACGGCGACGGTCTACGAACCAACGCTCCGATGTGAAGCGCAC
Source organism: Lysobacter xanthus (assembly GCF_047159895.1). NCBI lineage: Bacteria > Pseudomonadati > Pseudomonadota > Gammaproteobacteria > Lysobacterales > Lysobacteraceae > Lysobacter > Lysobacter xanthus. Next base: position 107,501 of record NZ_BAAGAB020000001.1, on the reverse strand, counting down.
ATTCGAATCGTTGCTGCAGCGCGACGGCACGGTTTGACTTTCATTCGTCCATGACATCTCGATCCGGCGTTCCGCGTGGAGACAGCCGCCATCAGCGATGGTGCAGTCCGTCACCACCGAAACAGGAGGTCGCAATGTCCCGGGACACCAAGACACCGTTCGATCACGTGAACGACACGCTGACGCAGCTCAAGGAGATGCGTCACTACTCGAAGAACAACGTCGAGCGCCTGACCACCCAGTGGCTGCTGTTCGACAGCGAGCTGAAGAAGCTGGAGCAGGCCGATCGCATCGAGGACCTGATGGTGCGTGCGGGCGAGCTGCACGAGGCCATCGAGGCGGAGATCGCGGAACTCGAGGAGGTCGCGGTGACGCTGAAGCCGGTGGTCGACGACGGCGCGGTGGGCAGCGGCACCGTGCACTGAGCCGCCAGATTCCAGCGTGCGACGAAGGGCCCCCGTCGACGGGGCCCTTCGCTTTTCCGGGACGCAGCGTCGCCGCGCGCGTCATCGTGGCACCACCCGGTCCGTGATCTCCTGTGTCCCGATTCACGTCCTCGTCGAGGTCGACCGATGTCATCCCCCGTCGCTGCCGCGCCGCTCCGCATCGATTTCGTTTCCGACATCGTCTGCCCGTGGTGCGCGATCGGGCTGGCCTCGCTGGAACAGGCGATCGAACGGGTGGGCGGGGAGGTCGCGGTCGAGCTGCACGTGCAGCCGTTCGAGCTCAATCCGCAGATGGCGCCGGAAGGCGAGGCGATCGACGAGCACCTCGGCCGCAAGTACGGCCTGACGGCGGCGCAGCTCCAAGAGAACCGCGAGCGGCTGCGCGAACGCGGGGCGCAGGTGGGCGTGGACTTCGCGACCGGCGCGCGCTCGCGCATCTACAACACCTTCGACGCGCACCGCCTGCTGCACTGGGCCGCCGAGAGGGGCCTGCAGGTTCCCCTGAAGCATGCCCTGCTGCGCGCCTACTTCACCGATGGCGAGGACGTGAGCGGCCACGCGACCCTCGTGCGTCTCGCCGGTGCGGCCGGGCTGCCGGTCGAGCGCGCGTCGGCGATCCTCGCGTCCGACGACTATGCCGACGCGGTGCGCGCCGATGAGCAGGGCTTCCTGCGCGCCGGCATCAATTCGGTGCCGGCGATCATCTTCGACGGGAAGTACCTCGTCTCGGGCGGGCAGCCGGTCGAAGTATTCGAGAGCGTGCTCCGGCGGGTCGCGGCGGAGCGCGGCGGGTGAGTCGACGAGGTCGCGACTGCGGATCCACGCGCGTCGCCAAACACATCCCTGCGGCCTGCACCGCGTGATCCCTGGGCGGCGCGGCGGGCCCGGTATACCGGTCGAACGCGTCAGCGCCTGACGAGTGCGAGGCCGCGCCCGAACAGCGGCCACAGCCCGAGCCACACCGCGGCGGATGCGAGCGCGATGACGCCGCCGATGAGGACCGGCAACAGGCCACCGAACGTGTAGGCCATGCCGAGCACGAAGCCGAGCAGGTACTCGATGCGGTAGGCGCGGAGGGCGACGCCCGACAGCACGATGGCGGGAAACAGCACGCCCGCGATGTCCTCGCGCCCGTTGGCGAACGCGATCGAGAGCGCGAGGCCCGCGAACAGCGCGGCGAGCAGGCGCCGCAGCGCCGCCGGATCGGGCCGGTCCGTGGCCGGAAACACGCGTCGCGACGCGATCCACGCGAGCGCCGGCACGACCAGAAGGCCCCAGCCGTTCCACAGCGCCGGCATGGCGGGATCCTGGAGCAGGTGGTGGCTGACGATGCCGCCATGCGCCTGCTCCCAGCCCAGGTGCGCGGCTTCGAGCACGGCGACCGCGCCGGTGAAGGCGAGGCGCGCCTGCGTTGCGCCGCGTGCGGCAGTCGTGTCCATGGCCCATCCCGTCGGCGGCACATCCGCCCGCGACCGTTGTACCGAACGCCGCGACCGTCGACCCCTGCCGATCGTCGCCCTGCCCACCGGCCGTGGTGGCGCGTCGTTCGCCCTGGTCGCGACGATCACGCCGCACGCGACACGATGCGGCTTCTCCCGGAGCGAAACACGTGGCCCAAGGATCGACCCGACGCGGCACCGACGACCGCGGCCTGCACGGCGGCGCACGCCTGGGCCGCGTGACCGTCGACAGCTACGGCCTGAACGTGCGGGGCGACGACGGTGCGTTCGTCGGCGACCGCGCGAGCGAGACCGGCTTCCTGCAGATCCTCGACCGCGTGCGCCGTCGCGACCGCATCGGCAAGGACCCGTTCGGCGCGGGACGCGGACCGGACACCGACAAGGCGCTGCTCGAGCGCGTGCTGCTCGGCGGCGATCCCGATGCCTCGCACCTGCTGCACATCGCGGTGGAGGAGTACGCACAGGGCTTCGCGGACGTGGTGCGCTTCTTCCTCGCGAAGCCGCAGTGGGAAGGCGTCGAGCGCATCGTCGTGGGCGGCGGGTTTCCCTTCAAGGGCTTCGGCGGCCTCGCGGTCCGTCGCACCGCGCGCATCGTCAGGACGCGGCGCGTGCCGGTCGAGTTGCAGGTGCTCGGCCAGGATCTCGACGAGGGCGGCATGATCGGCTGGGTGCATGCCCTCGCGCCGGCCACCACGCGCGGGTACCAGGCGTTCCTCGGCGTCGACATCGGCGGCACGCACGTGCGCTGCGCGATCGTCGAGCACCGCCTGCGTCGCGCTGCCGACGGCTCGAAAGCGTGTGCCACCGACCACATGCAGTGGCGGCACGGCGACGACGCGCCCAGCCGCGACGAACTCGTGCTGCGCATTGCCGGCATGCTGAACGGCCTCGCCGCCGAGGCGCGCACGCTCGGGCTTTCCCTCGCGCCGGTGGTGGGTGTCGCCTGTCCGGGCCGCATCGAGCCGGACGGCGATCTTGCCGAAGGCACGCAGAACCTGCCGGGCGACTGGTCGCCGCCATTCAACCTGCCGCGCGAACTGGCGAAGAAGCTCGACCGCATCGACGGTCGAACGCCCGAGGTGCTGATGCACAACGACGCGGTCGTGCAGGGCTTGAGCGACGCGTTCCGCGTCAAGGACGCACGCCGGTGGGGCGTGCTCACGATCGGCACCGGCCTCGGCAATGCGAGCTATACGAACCGATGAGCGAAGCCGTCCGCGGCTCGCCCGGCCTTGAAACCGCGCGGCCCCGACCGGATCTCCGAATCGTGAACGTCCCGCCCGACCCGCGCCCCCGTCCGCCCGAGCAGCCGTTGCCGACCGACTGCTGCGGCGGCGGCTGCGCGGTCTGCGTCAACGACGTCTACCAGGAAGAACTCGACGATTACCGGGCGCGGCTCGCGGAGTGGATGCAGCAGCATCCGGAGCCGGACGCTGCCGACGCGAGCGCGTCGCACCGGCCGTGATCGCGATGCGCGTGCATGAGGCCCCGTCCACGCCGTGCACTAGACTGGCCCCATGAAGAATCTCCTGCAGGACCAGCTGCTCAAGGCCGGTCTCGTCAAGAAAGCCCAGGTCGCGCAGGTGGCTCGCGAGCAGGCGAAACAGCGCCAAGGAAAGGCGCCCGCCGGGCCGAGCGAGCAGCAGCTCGAGGCCGAGCGCGTGCGCGCCGAACGCGTGGAGCGCGACCGCGCGCTCGCCGCCGAACGCAATGCGCAGGCGCGCGCCGCCGAGCAGCGCGCGCAGGTGCGGCAGATCATCGACACGCAGCGCCTACGCGCGGTGGGCGACATCGAATACCGTTTCGTCGACGGCAGCGCGATCCGCAGCCTGCTGGTGGATGGCGCCCAGCGTGCGCAACTCGCCAGCGGCGCGCTCGTCATCGCGCGCTTCGACGATGGCTATGCGTTGCTGCCGCGCGCGGCCGCCGCCAAGGTGCGCGAGCGCGATGCCGCGGCGATCGTGCTCGACCATGCGGCGCCCCACGCCGCGACGCCGGCCACGCCGTCGGACGACGACGCGTACTACGCGCGCTTCACCGTGCCGGACGACCTGATCTGGTGACGCCGGGGGCGGCAGGCCGCACACGCGCGCCCTGCGCCAGCGATGCCTCGCGGTCGCGCCACGGCTTCGGCACCCAGCTGCCGTGGAACGGCACCAGCACGATCGTGTCGGTGAACTCGGCTGATTCGCCGATCTTCAGTGCCGCCAGCCGCCGCAGCTGCGGCGCGAGGGCGGCGGTCGCCGGGTCGGGGCTGCGCGCCGCCTGTTCCGCTTCCGCGGCATGGGTGGTCAATGTCGGCTCGGCGACCTTCAGCACGCTGTAGCGGATGTCGAGGTCGTAGCGTCCCGCGTCGACCCTGTGCCCGCGCACGAGTTCGATGCGCTGGAGTTGCAGCGACGACGGATCCCACAGCGCGTACGCCTCGGTCGCCATCTCGTGCATCTCGATCCGGCCCAGCCCCTCGAGCGGCTCGACCTCGCTCTGCGTCGTGCAGGCGCCCAGCGTCGCGAGCAGCGCCGCGGCGCCCGCCGTCCTCATCCATCCCATGGTCGTTCCCCATCCCGCGACGGTCGGTCGCGTCCCGATGGTCGCCGAGCGCGACCGTGGGCGCCAGCACGTCTCCGGCAGGGATGCGGCGTCGCGGCTAGCGCACCGAGGACAGAACCTCCGCCACGCGCCTCGCGTCGACCGGCTTGGTCATGTGCTGGTCGAAGCCGCTTGCCAGCGCGCGGTCCACGTCGGCGCGCGATCCCCATCCGGTGAGCGCCACGAGCGTCGTCGCCGCACCGGAATGGCCGGCGCGTATGCGGGTCGCGAGTTCGTGGCCGTCCATGCCCGGAAGACCGATGTCGAGGAAGGCCAGTCGCGGTACGCGCGCGGCGATGGCGGCGAGCGCCTCCGACGCGTCGTGCGCGACGCGCACCGTGTGGCCGAGCGCCTGCAACAGCGTGCTCATCATCTCGGCGGCGTCGCCGTTGTCGTCGACCACCAGGATGTCGAGCGGTGCGGACGTGGGCGAAGCGGGCAGCCTCGACCCATCCGCGTCGCCGTCGGGGCCGCGGTCCCGCGCGGGCAGGCGCACGGTGAAGACGCTGCCGCGCCCCGCGCCGTCGCTGTCGGCGACCACGTCGCCGCCGTGCAGCGTCACCAGCCGCTCCACCAGCGCGAGGCCGATGCCGAGGCCGCCCTGCGAGCGCCCGAGGCTGCTGCTCACCTGCGAGAACAGGCCGAATACCCCGGTGAGCGCATCGCCTTCGATGCCGACGCCCGAGTCGCGGACGCGCACCACGGCGGACGCGCCCTCGAGATCGGCCGAGACGTCGATCCTGCCGCCCGCGGGCGTGTACTTCGCCGCGTTGCTCAGCAGGTTGCCGAAGACCTGCACGAGACGCGTGCGATCGCCCACGACGGACATCGCGCGCGGCGGCGTCGACACGAACAGACGATGCCGCGCCTGGTCGATCGCCGGACGCGAGGCCTCGATCGCCTCGTCGAGCACCGAGCGCAGGTCGAGCGGTTCGGTGCGCAGCTCCAGCTTGTCGCTGTTGATGCGCGCGATGTCGAGCAGGTCGTCGATGAGTCGCACCATGTGGGCGAGCTGGCGGTTCATCACCTCGCGGGTGTGCGCGGCCGCCTCGGCGGACGGGCCCATGCCGAGTAGCGCCAGTCCGGTGCGGATGGGCGCCAGCGGGTTGCGAAGCTCGTGCGCGAGAGTGGCGAGGAACTCGTCCTTGCGACGGTCGGTCTCGGCGAGCGCCTGCTCCGCGGTGCGGCGGTCGTGGATGTCCACCGAGGCGCCGTACCAGCGCACGATCTCGCCGGATTGCGGATCGTGCTCGGGCTCCGCGCGCACGAGGAACCATCGGTAGTCGCCCGACGCGGAGCGGATGCGGTGCTCGACGATGAAGGGCCGGCCCGACGCACGCGCCCGCTCGAACCGTTCCATCGTGATGCCCGCATCGTCGGGATGCACGACGGTGCCGGCGGTCTCGGCGGCCGTCGCTGGCACGTAGCCGAGCCCGGTGTACCGGCTCCATTGCCGATTGAAGAACTCGACCCGGCCGAACGCATCGGTGATCCAGATGATCTGCGGGACCGCATCGGCCATCTTGCGGAACCGCGCTTCGTCCTCGCGCAGGATCTCCTGCGCGGTGCGCCGCTCGGTGACGTCGGCGACGGTGCCGACGAAGTTCGACACCGTACGCGATGCGCCTTCGTCGCGGAACGAGGCGACGCCGTGCGCCTCCAGCCAACGAATCCGCCCATCGGGTCGGACGATGCGGTATTCCACCGAGTAGGGCGCCGGTTCGACGGGGTCCATGGCGGCTTCGACCGCGGCCCACAGCATGGGCGCATCGTCCGGATGCAGCAGCGCGCTGATCGCCTCGATGGCGCGCGGGCCGTCGCCTTCGAGGCCGTAGATTTCCGCGTAGCGCGCATCGTGCGCGACGATGCCGGTCGTCGGGTCGTACTGCCACCAGCCGAGGCCCGCGGCATCGAGCGCAAGCTGCCGCTGCGCGGCGAGGTCGATCTGTGCGTCGTTCGCCTCGCGCAGCGCGGTGATGTCGGCGACGACCGCGGTGACGAACGCCACACGACCGTCGGGGCCGCGCACGCCGGACATCGCGCTCTGCGCCCAGATGCGCGTGCCGTCCGGACGGACGTAGCGACGTTCGATCGTGATGCTCGACGTCGCGCCGGAGGCGAGCCCGTCGAACACGCTGCGCAGTTCGTCGGCATCCTCGGGGGCGACGAGGTCGCGCACGTGCCGCGCGAGCAGGTCGTCCCGGCTGCGCTGCACGATCTCGCAGAAGCGATCGTTGACGAGGACGAAGCGGCCTTCGAGGTCGACCTGCGCGATCCCGCCCGTCGATTGCTCGAACACCGCGCGGAAGCGCTGCTCGCTCGCCTGCAGGGCGTGCTGGGCGGTCTTCTCCGCGGTCGTGTCGCGGGCGAGCCCCATCCATTCCACGATGTCGCCCGCGTCGTCCAGGATCGGCACGGCACGCGAGTAGGTCCAGCCGAGCGAGCCGTCCGGGCGCAGCGTGCGGTGTTCGAGCTCGAACAGGCCCTTGTCCGCGATGGCCGCGGCGATCGCCTGCCGCACGCGCGGATGCTCGAAGGCGGGCACGTTGACGTCGAGCCAGTGCTCGTCGACCGGCACGTCGCTGCTGGGCACGAGGCCCCGGCCGTCGAGCGGCTGCATCTCGCTCCAGTCCGCGTTCATCCGGTAGACGACGTCGGTGGTCGCGGTGGCCAGTGCGGCGAGCGCGGACTGCGCGGACGTCGACGCCGCGCCCTCGCGATACGGGCCTACCTGTGCTGCGGACATCGGCTCACCTGACGTGGGTTTCCCGGTCGCCCGGTTCGCCTTCGGCCGGATCGACACGCGGCGACGCGCACCCACCCCTGCGCCCGCAACGGGCGCTAGGGTCGCGCAGGACAGTCATGGCGGGGTGAAATGCAGGCGGGGATTGCCGAAGGACGCAGGGCTCATGGGCCGCCGGCCGATCGGCCTGCGTCGGAGCGCGGTTGCGCGCGCCGTCGTGCGTGCGGTCCGGCGCGGACCGGCAGGCCGAGCCGCATCCCCGGCGTGGATGCGTTCCGTTCCGGCGAACGGCACCCCATTCGGCGCGCGAACGCGCGATGGTGGCGCTCCGTTCGCCTCGGAGCCGCCATGAACCTCTCCGCCTGCCTGCTGTCGGCCGTCCTGCTTGCGTGGGCCCCGGCCGCCGGCGCCCACGAGCCCGAGGCGCATGTCGGCACCGCGGCGAACGCGCTGTCGGTGGTGCCGCTCGTCGAGAAGAAGGTCGCGGCATTGCCGGCGGGCGAACTCGTCTGGCGGGCCGAGACGTTTGCCTCGATCGATGCGGCCCGCGCCGCGGCAGGCGCCTATTCCCTCGCCGCGGAGGCGGACGGGCGCGCGTGGCTGTTCACCCTGGGCGCCGCCGGTGGTTCCACGCCGGGTGGCACGTTCGTGCGTGAGATCGGCCCGATCCGCCGCATCGACGCGCCGGAATACCTGCTCAGAATCAACTTCGCGAGCGGCCCGGCCGGTGCCGTGACGCCGGTGCATTCGCACCCGGGTTCGGAGGCGTTCCTCGTCCTCGCCGGCGAACACCGCCTGCGCACCGAGCAGGGACTCGTGCGCATCCCGGCCGGAACCGCGCACGCGGGCGACAGCGCCGACAGGGCGATGCAGATCTCCAGCGGCGGCCCCGACCCGGTGCGGACGATCGTGCTGTTCGTGGTCGACGCCACGCGTCCGTTCTCCACGCCCGCGAAACTGCCGCCGTCGCCCGGGTCGCGCTGACCCCGCTTCAGAGCATGCGGCGCAGCACGCCGTCGCGGCGCACCACGTGGTGCCACAGCGCGGCGGCCGCGTGCAGCCCGATGACGCCGTAGAACACGGTGCCGAGCGCCTCGTGGAGTTCCTCGAGGTCGCGCGCGAGGGCGGGTTCGATCGGCAGCAGGGACGGCAGTGTCCACGCGGTGAGCGGCACGGCCACCGTCTGCCCGTCCGCCCACAGCGAGGCGAGCCCGATCAGCGGCTGCACGACGACGAACAGCAGCAGCGCGACGTGCAGCGCGCCCGCGGCGATGCGCTCGGCGGCCGAACCCGCGACGGGCGGCATCCGCGGGCGCTTCATCGTGTAGCCGAGGAGGCGCGGCACGAACAGGGCGAGCAACAGCAGCCCGGCGAGCACGTGCCAGTTCGTGCCGCCTCCGCCGTGTTCGCCGGCGTCGTCCATCAGGTCGCTGGTCAGGTAGGCGACCAGCACGAGCAAGGCGCTGAGCCAGTGCACCGCGCGCACCAGTGCGGGATAGCGGGGGAAGGCGGTCGACATGGCGGTCTCCTCGGGCCAGCCGTGAGCTTCGCGCCGATCCCGGGCCGCCGTGTTGACGTGGATCAAAGCGGCGCGGGCGCGCGGTCGCGCATCGGCCGCGAACCCCCGTGCAGCGCGCGCAGAAGCCGCCCGAGCGCCGCCGCGGCGAACACGAGCAGCGCGGGCACGACCGCCGCCAGCACCGCCGGACCCGGCGACAGCGCCTGCAGGTGGAAGACGCCGGGCACCGGTCCGGCCGCGGCCGCCACCACGACGCCGACCGCGAGCCCGGCCGCGACGCCGAGGTCGCGCACGCCGCGGCGCCCGCTGCCGGTGGACCAGGCGGTGACCGCGAGCATGGCGAGGTTGCCGCCGAGGATCGACAGGAAGACGTAGCCCGGCAGGCTGGCTGCGGGCACACCGGTGGCGACCACGAGCCGGTACGCGGCGATCGTTCCCAGCAGCGCCGCTCCGCCGAGCATCACGGCCTGGAGGAATCCCGCCCGCGTCAGCAGCGGCGAGCGCAGCGCGCGCGGTGGCATGTCCATGAGCCGGTCCGCACCGGGGCGGCGTTCGAACACGAGGGTCGACGCCGGATCGATCAGCAGCTCCATCAGCACCACGTGGATCGGCATCAGGAGCGGCGGCATCGACAGCAGCATGGGCAGCAGTGCCGCGCCGGCGATCGGCACGTGCACGGCGACGATGTACTGGAAGGCGCGCACGAGGTTCGCGTGGATCCCGCGGCCGCGCCGGATGGCCTCGACGATGGTGGAGAAACGATCGTCGAGCAGCACCACCGAGGCCGCATGGCGTGCGACGTCGCTGCCGCGCCGGCCCATGGCGATGCCTACGTGCGCAGCGGCGAGAGCGGGCGCGTCGTTCACCCCGTCGCCGGTCATGCCGACCACCTCGCCCGAGGCGACGAGCGCCTGCACGAGGCGCAGCTTGTCCGCCGGCCGCACGCGCGCGTAGAGGTCGCAGCCGCGCGCGCGCGCCGCGAGCTCGTCGGGCGCCGCCGCCGCGATCGCATCGCCGTGCATCACCTCGTCGACGTTCGCGAACCCTGCGGCTCGCGCGATCGCGCGCGCGGTGGCCGGATGGTCGCCGGTGATCAGCACGACGCGGACGCCCGCCTGCCGGGCGCGCCGCAATGCGTCGGGCACGTCGGCGCGCAGCGGGTCGGCGAGCACCAGCAGGCCGCACCAGCCGAAGGCGATCTCGCCGAGCGCATCCGGCAGGTGCGCGGAGTCGGCCAGCGTGGCGCGCGCGACCGCGATCACGCGCAGGCCGCTTTCGGCAAGCGTGGCGACGTCGCGTTCCAGCGCCGCGCGGTGCGCCGCATCGAGGCGGCAGAGCCCGGCGACCGCTTCGGGCGAGCCCTTGCAGCACAGCAGGCTGCCGCCGTCGTCGATGTCGACTGCCACTGCCGTCGCATGCAGCGCGTTCGAGAACGGATAGACGCGCTGCACGTCGCGCACGGGCACCCCGGCGCCCGCCGCCCCCAGCACGGCGAGGTCCATCGGGTCGACCGCGCGCGGCGGACATGCGCCGGCCGCGACGGTGAGCACATCCCGGCGCGCCTCGGGTGCGGCGTCGCCATGCGCGAAGGTGGCATCGGGCACCTGTACCGCCTGCACACGCATGCGGTTCTCGGTAAGCGTGCCCGTCTTGTCGGTGCACAGCACGCTGAGGCAGCCGAGCGTCTCGATGGCATCGGGGCGTTGCACGAGCGCGTCGAGTCGCGCGAGCCGCCACGAGCCGAGCGCGAACAGCACGCTGAGCACGACCGGGAACTCCTCCGGCACCGTGGCGATGCCGAACGTGAGCGCGGGCAGCGCCGCGGTGCGCCAGTCGCGGCCCCGGGCGAGCTCGAGCACGAGCAGCGACGTCGCACCGAGCAGGCTCAGCACCGCGAACAGCCGCACCACGCGGCGGATCTGCGCGCGCAGCGGACTCGGCGCACGCACCACGCCCGACAGCGTCTGCCCGAGGCGCCCGAACTCCGTCCGTGCGCCGGTCGCCACGACCTCTGCCAGGCCTTGGCCCTGCACCACGAACGTGCCCGCGCGCAGCGTCGACGGGGCGTCCGCGCCACCGCGCACCACAGGAACGGACTCGCCGGTCAGCAGCGATTCGTCGACTTCGAGCACCACCTCGCCGAGCAGGCGCGCGTCGGCGGGGATGCGGTCACCCTCGGCGAGCGCGACCACGTCGCCGACCACGATCGACGCCGCGGGCACCGTCGCGGTCGCACCGTCGCGCAGCACGCGGGCGCGGGGCGCGGCGAGGTCGCGCAGCGCATCGAGCGCGCGTTCGGCGCGCACGTCCTGGTAGACGTTGAGCGCGATGACGAAGCCCACGGAGATGCCCATCGTGACCGCATCGCGCCATTCGCCGACGCCCGCATACAGCGCGGCGACGGCGACGAGGAGCAGCAGCATCGGCTCGCCGAGGACGCTGGCCGCCAGTGCGATCCGGCCGCGGCGCGTGGCTTCGAGCGCGTTCGGTCCGTCCCGCACGAGGCGTGCGGCGGCCTCCGCCGCGCCGAGCCCGACCGGCGTGGACGCATCGCGCGATTCCGCCGGGGTTGCCGTCCGCATGCGCGTCTCCTGCCGGGTGGGTCGTCGCGACGATCGCGCATCCGGCGCGGCGTCGCCTTGATCGACCTCAATGTACCGGCGCTGGCGCGCCGCTCGTCAGTCGCGCATCGAGCCCGTTTCCACGAAGCGCCGGTGCCAGGACAGGGCCTCGCCGAGCAGATGCGGGGTCTGCAGGCCCGCGCCGTCGCGGCAGGCCCGGTCGAAGTAGTCCTGCAGCATCGGCCGGTAATCGGGGTGCGCGCAGTTCGCGATGATCGTGCGGGCCCGCTGCTTCGGCGACAGGCCGCGCAGGTCCGCGAGGCCCTGCTCGGTCACCAGCACCATCACGTCGTGCTCGGTGTGGTCCACGTGGCTGGCCATCGGCACGATCGACGACACGGCGCCGTGCTTCGCGCTGCTCGGCGACATGAAGACCGACAGGTAGCCGTTGCGCGCGAAGTCGCCGCTGCCGCCGATGCCGTTCATGATCCGGCTGCCGGCGATGTGCGTCGAATTGACGTTGCCGTAGAGGTCGGCTTCGATCATGCCGTTCATCGCGATGCAGCCGAGCCGGCGGATGATCTCCGGATGGTTCGAGATCTCCTGCGGGCGCAGCAGGATGCGGTCCCGGTAGAAATCGACGTCGCGGTTGAAGGCCTCGATGCCGTCCGGGCTCAGCGAGAACGACGTGGCCGATGCCATGCGCAGCGTGCCCTGCCGCAGCAGGCCGAGCATGCCGTCCTGGATCACCTCGGTGTAGGCGACGAGGTCCTCGAAGCCGCCTTCGGCGAGCCCGGCCAGGACCGCATTCGCGATGTTGCCCACGCCGGACTGCAGCGGCAGCAGCGTCGGCGCCAGGCGCCCGCGCGCGATCTCGTGGCGGAGGAATTCGATGAGGTGGCCGGCGATCCGGCGCGAGTCCTCGTCGGGCGGCGTGAACGGCGAATTGCGATCCGGCGCGTCGGTCTCGACCACCGCGACGACTTTCGCAGGATCCACGCGCAGGTAGGGCTCGCCGATCCGGTCGTCGGCATGCGTCAGCGGGATCGGGCGCCGGTTCGGCGGCAGCGCGGTGCCGTAGTAGATGTCGTGCATGCCCTCGAGCGCGGCGGGCTGCCAGCGGTTGACCTCGAGGATCACCTTGTCGGCGAGGTCGAGCCACGTCTTGTTGTTGCCGACCGACGAGGACGGCACCAGCAGGCCGTCTTCGCGGATCGCGCTGACTTCCACCAGCGCGACGTCGATCGGGCCGAAGTAGCCGAACCAGGCGTACTGCGCGACATGGCTCAGGTGGATGTCGATGTATTCGAGTTCGCCCGCATTGATGCGCTCGCGCACGGTCGGGTCGGACTGGTACGGCAGCCGCAGTTCCATGCACTTGACGCGCGCGAGTGCGCCGTCGAGTTCGGGTGCAGTGGACGCGCCGGTGAGCACGCGCACGCGGAAGGCGTCGCCCGCATCGTGCGCGGCATCCATTGCCGCGGCGAGCGCCACCGGCACGGCTTTGGGATAGCCGGCGCCGGTGAAGCCGCTCATGGCGACCGTGTGGCCGTTGCGGATGTGCGCGGCGGCCTCAGCCGCGCTGCAGGTGCGCGCGGCGAGTTCGGGATGGCGGATGCGGTCGTTCATGCGGCCATGGTCGGGGTGGCGATGTCGCGCGGCCGTCGCAGCGGCGGTATCAGGCGAAGTCGGCGGCGGTGAGCAGGTCGACGCCGCATTCCAGGCGCTCGAGCCAGTCGAGGAAGGCCGGGATCGCCGTGCCGCGCATCGGCAGGCCGTGCTGCGGGACGATCATCTCCGGATCGAGCGTGCGCACCATGCGCGCCCACAGCCGCGCCACGCGGTTGGAGCCCATGTAACGGCGATGGAAGCCCGCCATGGTCTCGACGTGGCGGTCGAAGTCCTCGACGAAGACGTACGGCGCCTTGCTCGGGATCATCGACGAGCCGACGTCGCCGGAGAACAGGATGCGGCTCACCGGATCGAAGAAGCTGAAGTTACCCACCGAGTGCATGAAGTGCGCGGGCATCGCACGGAGGTGGCTGTCCTCCATCGGGATGCGGCCGCCTTCGTCGGGCAGCAGCCGGTAGCGCTCGCTGCCGGCATTGTTCATGTAGCCGGGGACGAGGTGCGGCACGAAGCGGCCCCACAGCTTCGAGCAGACCACCATGGCCTTCGTGTACAGCAGCCACTTGTCGACCGAGCCGATGATGTCCGGGTCCTGGTGCGAGCAGAGCAGCCAGGTGAGGTCGGTGGGTTTCGCGAATGCGCCCATCGCGAGGATCAGCGGGTTGTAGAGCAGGGCGCCACCCGGATCGATCAGTGCGCTCGACGCGCCGTGCTGCACGAGGAACTGGTTGGCTTGGATGCCGTCGTCGCCGCGCACCAGGTCGCTGAAGGCCACGCATCGATGGCCGTCGCGCTCGTAGAGGATCGTCGCCATGGTCGTCCGTCCGGAAGTGGCGGAATTCTGCGTGCGACAGGCGGCCGCGACTTGCGCGCGATCAAGGCGCGCGCGGCGAAACTGCGGCAGGCCCGCTCGCCCGCGCGGCAGCAGGGGTGCAACGCTGCGGCGCGCCCGGGCCCCTGCAGGATCGGCCACGACCGGCCGATGATGGGGGCGTCCCCGCGCGGCTGCCCGACGTGACCTCTTCGTTCTGCGACCGACCCCTCGCCGCCCGTCGCGTGGTCCGCATGCTGGTGGCCGTGCTGGTGGTCGCGTGGGCCGCGGTGGCGGGCGCGACGGCGCCGCGCGAGGTCGTGCTGGCCGGCCGATGGGCTGCGGCTGCCGCGCCCGATGCGCCGATGCGGGCGTTCGATCCGTCGAAGCTCACCGCGTTCGGGCGTCCGCCGGGCGGCGCCCCGGTGCTGCTGTCGCCCCCGCCCGGCGGCTGGCCCGCGGGCGCCTGGGTGCTGTCCGTCGAATCCGCCGCATTCCAGCGCGTCACGCTGGACATGCCCGGTGCGCCGTCGCGCACCGCGCATCTGCTGCAGGCCGGCGACGCGCGTCCCGCCTACGGCCGGCTGGCGTTCGAGCTGCCGGCCCTGCCGGTGGACGGCGCGCCGCTGCGCCTGCACGTGGATGCGCGCGGCACGCTGCCGTCGCCGATGACGTTCGCGCTGCGCAGCGTGCCCGAGCAGGCGCGGGTCGAGGCGCGCTGGCTGGCCTTCGCCACCGCCTGCCTCGCCACGATGCTGGCGACCGCGGTGATCGCGCTGTTCTTCGGCCTGCGGCTGCGCGATCCGGCGTTCAACTGGTACGCCGCCTACGTCGTCTCGTATGCGGTGATCCAGGCGACGCAGAGCGGTTATGTCGTCGAGCCGCTCGGCTGGACGGCGATGGCCGCGACGCTGCCGACGTGGGGGCGCGCGGTGACCACGCTGTCGGTGATCGCCGCGGTGCTGTTCCTCGACCGCTTCGCCACGTTGCAGCGGCGCCTGCCGCGGCTGCGCCGCGTGCTGCACGGCTATTGCGGCCTGATGCTGCTGCTGGTCGCGGCCGGCTATTTGCCCGGCCTGCACGCCGCGGCGCGGGCACTCGTCAATCCCATGCTGATCCTCGGCGCACCGCTGGTGCTGGGCACCGCCGCGGCCGCCGCATGGCGGGGCTCGCGATCGGCGCTGCTGTTCCTGTTCGGCTGGCTGCCGCTGCTCGGCGTCACCGTGATCGGCAGCCTGCAGCTCTACGGCATCGCGGCCGACTGGACGTGGTCGGACGATGCCGCGTTCGCGGCCGGTGCGTTCGAGGCGATCGTGCTGTCGCTCGGCCTCGCCGAACGCGCGGCTTCAGTGCGCCGCCAGCGCGACGTCGCACGCGTGCTCGCCGACACCGATCCCCTCACCGGCGTGCTCAACCGGCGTGCGGTGCGCGACGAACTGGCGGCGCGCCTGCAGGGCGACGAGGCGTTGTCGGTGCTGTATCTCGACCTCGATCACTTCAAGCGCGTCAACGATCGCCTGGGCCACGAGGGCGGCGACCGCGTGCTGCGCCTGTTCGTCGACGTGCTGCGCCGTGTCCTGCGCGATCGCGACGTGGTGGGCCGCTACGGCGGCGAGGAGTTCGTGGTCGGGCTCGCGGCGGCCGGTCCCGAGGAGGCGCAGGCCGTCGCCGAGCGCATCCGCTCGAGCCTTCGCGCGCGGGCCGCCGTCGTCGAGGCGGACCTCGTGCTGACGGTGAGCATCGGTGTCGCCACCCGCCGGCGGGGCGAGTCACTCGACGACCTGCTGCGTCGCGCCGACGCCGCGCTGTACACGGCGAAAGACAGCGGCCGCGACCGCGTGCAGGCCGCCTGAAGCGCGGGGTGGCCCGCGGCGCCTAGAATGGCGGCCCGATCGCGCCAGGCGCCACGATGTCCCCGAAGTCCACCGTGGTGAAAGTCGAGCTGCAGGTGAGCGACATGGATCGCCACTACTACGCCTCGCACGCGCTCACCCTGGCGCAGCATCCCTCCGAGACCGACCTGCGCCTGCTGGTGCGCGTGCTCGCATTCGCGCTGTACGCCGACGAGCGCCTCGAATTCGGTCGCGGTCTGTCCGACGAGGACGAGCCCACGCTGTGGCGGCGCGACTACACCGGCGCGGTCGAGCAGTGGATCGAACTCGGCCAGCCCGACGAGTCGCGCCTGCGCAAGGCGGCCGGCCGCGCACGCGAGGTGGTGGTCGTCGGCTACGGCCGCAATGCGATGGATCCGTGGTGGTCGCGCAACGCGGCCACGCTGTCGCGCCTGTCGAACCTCACCGTGCTCGACTTCAGCGACGAGGAACTCGACGCCGCGCTTCCGCTCATGGGTCGCGGCGCGCGCCTCACCGCGATGATCCAGGACGGCGAGCTCCAGCTGATGGACGCCGAGCGCAGCGTCAGCCTTCGCCCGAACGTGCGACAGGCGGGCACCGCGCGCTGAGGCGCGCGTTTGGGCGGGGGCACCGCCCGCGCGCGGCGGTGTAGCCTGCAGGTGGCGGGCGCCGCCTCGGCATTCGACCGCGTTAGATCGAAGGCGGGGCCCCGGACTTCTCGAACACGAGCATGCTTGGTGCGATGCCGAAAACGCGGCGGCAGGTGCGGGTGAAATGCGCGGCGTCGGCGAAGCCGGCGTGGAGCGCCGCCTCCGTCCACGACATGCCGTGCGTCGCCGCTTCCACCGCGGCCTCGGCGCGCGCCCACATCAGCCAGGCGCGGAACGACGTGCCGGTCTGCGCGACGAACAGGTGGCGGAACCGCCCGGGTGAGAGGTGCACCGCCGCGGCGACGTCCTCGAGCCGCAGCGGCGTGGTCAGCCGGCCGCGCATCCATGCGAGCGCGGCGGTAATGCGCGCATCGGACGCCGGGGCCCGTGCCGGATCGCCGGCGATCGTGCAGATCGCGCCGCGTGCGCACTGCGCGAGCGACGCATCCGTCGCGCCCGCAGCGTAGTGCGCGCGCACCGCGGCGACCGCGCGTTCGCATTCCGCCGCGTCGAGCACGGCCACGTCGTGGCCGTCGAAGCGCGTGCGAAGCGCGACGCCCTGCATGGAATTGGGTTCGACGAAGATCGTCGCGATCGGTGCGCCGCAGCCGTCGAGTTCGTGGCGACGATCGGGCTGCACGACGACCGCGACGATGTCGCGCCATTCGGGCCAGGCGTCGCCGCGGATGCGGAAGCGGCCTTCGAGCGCGAGCGAGATCTGGATGGCGTGGTGCGCATGCGCCGGAACGCGGCCGACCTGCCGACCGATCCACAGGCTCCCGCCGGTCCAGACGATGACGCGACCGACGCCCGCGACGGCGCGCGGCGACGCGATGCGGTCGTGCCGCGCGGTGGCCGTTTCCGACAGGTCAGCCCGATTGTTCAAGACCCGACCTCCCGCGCTGCGGAGACTTCATGGCGTGGGCAAGCCGCCCACCTATCGAGGAGTCTCCAGATGAACACCGAAGCCACCCCGTCCTGCGCCTGCAACCCGTGCCCCGGCGCGTCCTGCACCTGCGGCTGCCGCACCCCGGCCGCGACGCCCTCCACCTGCACCTGCGGCTGCCAGTCGGCCCGGCCCTGCACCTGCAGCCCGCGTTGAAACGCCGAACGCCGGCGACGCATGCACCCGCGGCATCTTCGACCCTGCTCCCGGATTCGTCGATAGCTCCGCTCGCGGCCTGCGTGTCGTCGCCGGCATCGGCTGGCAGGAAATGATCGAACGCTGTCATTTCCGCCGGCCGGCCCACTGACAACACTGCGTCCACGGCAACCGCCGATTCCAGGACACCACCATGCTCCGCAGCACGCATCGCATCGCACCGCTGGTCGCCGCCGTCGTCGCGGCGGTCGGCCTCCTCGGCGTCACGGCGCCCGCCGCCGCCGTCATCCCGCCGTCGAACGGCATGGCGGCCCCGACCGCCCTGCAGGCGTGGACACCGCGCGCCGGCCACGCGACGGCGCTGGTCGCCATCGCCGCCGAGAACGACGGCACCGAACTCACCGACTTCGCGATTCCCTACGGCGTGTTCAAACGTGCCGGCATCGATACGGTGGCCGTCGCCGCGCACGAGGGCCCGGTGCGTTTCCGTCCGGCGCTCAAGGCGCAACTCGACCGCACGATGGCGGAGTTCGACCGGCTGCACCCCGAGGGCGCCGACTACGTGATCGTCCCCGCGCTGGTGCGCCACGACGATCCCACCGTCGTCGCGTGGATCGCCGAGCAGGCGCGCAAGGGCGCCACCGTGGTCAGCATCTGCGACGGCGCATTCACCCTCGGCGCCACCGGCCTGCTGAAGGGCCGCTGGGCGACGGCGCACTGGGCTTCGGAGAGCATGCGGTTGCAGATGTTTCCGACCACGCACTGGGTGCGCAACACGCGCTACGTCGCCGACGGCAACGTCGTCTCGAGCGCGGGCATCAGCGCCGCGATGCCGACGTCGCTCGCGCTGGTCGAGGCGATCGCCGGGACCGCACGGGCCACCGCCGTCGCGCGCGAGATGCAGGTGTCCGACTGGAGCCCGCGCCACGATTCCGAGGCGTTCCGACCGCACTACGGCAACCTGCGCGCCTTCGGGACCAGGTTGCTGCTGAATCCGTACCTGCGCCGGACGCATACGGTGGGCGTGCCGCTGGTGGCAGGCGTCGACGAGATCGGCCTCGCCATCACCGCGGACGCCTGGTCGCGCACTGGCCGCAGCCAGGCCGTGTCCGTCGCCGGGACGCCGGATGCGGTCGCCACGCGCCACGGCCTGCGCTTCCTGCCGGACGCGGTCGGCAGGACGAGTGCCGTCGACGTGGTGCTGCCGCCGCTGGCGGACGTTCCCGCGGGCCAGGCGTTCGATGCCGCGCTTTCGCGCCTCGAGTCGCGCTACGGTCGACAGACCGCGTACGGCGTGGCACTCGACTTCGAATACCCCGGATACACCCTGTGACCACGACGCTGCAGCCCGAACCCGACTCCGCGCCGCCCGCGCGTCCCGCGCCGCCGTACCGGGTGGTGCTGCTCGCCTACGAGCACATGAACGTGCTCGACCTCTGCGGGCCGTTGCAGGCGCTGGCGACCGCGAGCCGCCATTGCGACGGGGACGCACCGGCGCGGTACGAGACCGTCGTCGCGTCGGCCGAGGGGGGTCTGGTGACGACGAGTTCGGGGCTCGCGATCGGCACCGTCGCGGTCGACACGCTCGACGGGCAGGCGATCGACACGCTGATCGCGCCGGGCGGTTGCAAGGGCGAGGTGTACAGCGCGCCGCGCAAGCTCGTCGACTGGGTGGCGAGTCGGGCGCCGACGGTGCGACGACTGTGCTCGGTCTGCACCGGCGCCTTCCTGCTCGCGGAGGCCGGCCAGCTCGACGGACGTACGGTCGCCACGCACTGGGAATGGGCGCCGCGGCTGCGCGACAGCCATCCCGGCATCGACGTCGACGCCGACCGCATCTTCGTGCGCGACGGCAACCTGTGGACCTCGGCCGGCGTCACGGCTGGCATCGACATGACCCTCGCACTGATCGAGGACGACTTCGGGCACCAGGTCGCGATCGACACCGCGCGCCGCCTGGTGATGTTCATCAAGCGCGCGGGCGGGCAGTCGCAGTTCAGCGCGCCGTTGTCGGCGCAGGCCCGCGACCCCGGCGGTTTCGGCGACCTGCACGGCTGGATCGCCGCCCACCTGCGCCTGCACCTCACCGTCGAACGCCTCGCCGAGCAGGTCAACATGAGCCCGCGCACGTTCGCGCGCACCTATACGGCGCGCATGGGCATCACGCCCGCGAAGACGGTCGAGGCGATCCGGCTGGACGCGGCGTGCCGTGCGCTGCAGTCCACCGCGCTGCCGTTGAAGTCGGTCGCCGACGAGGCCGGCTACGGCGATGAGCAGGCGATGCGCCGTGCATTCCAGCGCCAGTTCGGCGTCGGACCGAAGGCCTACCGCGACCGGTTCTCCAGTCACGCACCCGCGCGCGCGCACTGACGAACGCGGCACCCGGCCCAATCGCATCGACACCTGCGGCGTCCGCGGTCTTGCCACGCGAGGACGGCGCGAGCCACCCACGACGCAACGAAGGGACGGGCATTCCCGCCACGCGCCTTGCCTGCGCGGTCGCGCCTGCCCACAATCGGCGCGTCGACCGAGCGCCCCAGGCGCGCGGCGATACCGGGGGCGAAGGACCGCACCGCAGGCGACCGCAGGTCGCCCACGCATGGAGGCGCCCCTGTATTCCATCCACAGGAGGCGTCCCATGTTCCGTTCCACCGTCATCGCCCTCGCGCTCGTCGCCGTCGCACCCCGCGTGCATGCGGGCTCGTGCGAGGAGAACTTCACCAAGACCGGCAGCCTGTTCACGCGGGTCGACTACACCAGCCGCGTGACCGTTCCCGACGCGGCGGTCGCCGACGTGCTCGGCCAGATGCGCGCGATCTTCATTGGCGACAAGATGGACGTCATCACCGAGGACGTGGCGTCGGGCTCGATGCTCGCCGAGCAACGCGCGACGGACATGGCGCGTGCCGTGCCGGTGCTGGTGAACGCGAGCGCCGAAGGCGGCGCGACGACGGTGGAGATGACCGTCAAGACCGAACGCGGGCAGCTGGCGAAAGCCGATGCGGTCAAGACCGAGATGTGCCGGCTGCTCGGCATGCTCAAGGGCGGCAAGGCGGGCAAGTCGGCGGCCGCCGCCGGCCGCAAGCAGCAGAACGCCGATCCGACCACGTTCCGCGACGTCTACATTTTCTCGCGTGAGATCGCGGCCGAAGCGCAGGCCAATGCCGTCGCCGTCAATGCACGCCAGCGCGGCCGCAAGTACGCGCTGAAGGGCAAGGTCGACTACATCATGGAGGACGGCCCGGACTACAACGTCTCGTTCAAGATTCCGCAGCAGTCCGAAGTGATGCTGCGCATGCCGAACGACCCGCCGCGGGTCGGCGTGGCCTGCCTGTTCCGGCCGAGCCAGATGGCGAGCGTGCTCACCTTCCGCAAGGGCGACATGGCGACGTTCAAGGGCAGCTTCCTGCGCTACGACGACCTCAAGCGCATGGTTTGGCTCGAGAACTGCACGCCGGCGAAGGGCTGAGCCGCCGGCCGGCACGGGCCGGCCGTGCGGCATCGCAGGTCGACGCGCCGACGCGTCGACCTGCGGCGCACCTCAGGCGCCGCGGTGCGCGGCCTCGAGCGCGGCGATGTCCAGCCGGCGCATCGCGAGCATCGCGCGCATCACCCGCGAGGCGCGCGCCGGTTCGGGGTCGGACAGCCATTCGGGCAGCTGCGTCGGCACGATCTGCCACGAGACGCCGAAGCGATCCTTGAGCCAGCCGCATTGCTGCGCGGTGGGATCGCCACCCGCGCCGAGCGCCGACCAGTAGTGGTCGATTTCGTCCTGCGAGGCGCACTGCACCACGAACGAAATCGATTCGTTGAAGCGGAACAGCGGCCCACCGTTGAGTGCGGTGAACGGCTGGCCGTCCAGCTCGAACTCGATGGTGAGCACGCTGCCGACCGGTCGGCCCGCCTGGCGCGCCGCCGCCGGGTCGTAGCGCAGCACGCGGCCGACGCGCGAATTCGGAAACACCTGCGTGTACTGCGCCACCGCGGCTTCGGCGGCGTCGCTGAACCACAGGCAGGGCGTGATGCGGGCGAAGGTCATGGCGCGCGGCTCACGGCAGGCGCACGAGGCGATGCTCGGCGCGCTCGCAGACGGTGATCTCGCCCGGCGCGTTCACCGTGCCCGTGGCGCGCACGCGGTCGCCCGCGGCGAAGCCCTGCACGCCCTCGACCGGCGCGGCCTTGCACAGGTTCCAGCGCGCCGGCAGCTGCACGCGCACGTCGCCGTCCGGCGTCGTGACCACCACGGTCGCGTTGCCGTCATAGGCCCACGGCGCGGTGTCGACGCTGCGCACGCGGCCGTCCACCGTCGCCTGCGTGCCGACCGCGAGGGCGCCGCCTGCGGGCGCGGTGGCGCAACCGGCCAGTGCGAGGACGAGTGCGGCAAGAGCCGTGGTGCGGAGCGTGGGCGACATGGGCGGTCTCGCGGTCGGGGGACGGCGACAGCTTACGCGTGCGTCCGTGCGGCTTCGTAAATGAACCGCGGTCAGTGCCAGTCCTGGTCGGCCTGCGTGCCGCGGCGGCGCGCGGCATCGATCACGTCCTGCAGCTCGACCGGATCGCTGAAGGGATCGGCATCGAGTTCCGTCACCCGGTTGAGCTCCTTCTGCCAGCGTCGCAGCGCGTCGACGTACGGCGCGAACGGCACGCGCCGCAGCCGGCCGCCCTCATCGACCACGTCGCAGATGCCGTTGTGCAGCCACTCGCCGGTATGCCAGTCAGGCATGTCGACCGCGGGGAAGAGGCAGATGCCGTGCAGGTCGATGCCCCGGTTCACGGCGGCCATCGATTCCTGCATCACGTCGTCGAGCCACGCCGGGCGCCCGTCGCGCAGGCCGCTCGTCTCGGAGATGAGCATCGGCCGCTCGTAGCGCTTCCAGACGCGCTCGAGCAGGTCGCACAGCGGGCGCACGCGGTCGTCCGTGGGTTCGAGCGCCATGTGCGGCCCGTTCTCGCGGTACTCCATCTGCCCGAAGGAGTAGCAGTTCGCACCGACGATATCGAGAATCTCCGGCGTGCCGCCGAGTTCGGGATGCTTCGCGCCGTAGAGCACGTCCCAGGCGAAGCAGGCGTCGTCCACCATCTCGCGCTCGGCCTCGTCGGCGAGGTCGGGGCGGTCGCGTGGCGGCACCACCTGGATGACGGGCTCGACGTGCACCATGCGCGCGTCCGGGTCGACCTCGCGGATCGCACGCACCCCGGCGATCGCCGCCTCGCAGAGCACGAGGCGGAAGCGCTTGCGCGTCTCGCGGTCCTGCCCGAACGGTGCGGCCCAGCCCCATTCGCCACCGCAGAACCCCCAGAAGGTGATCTCGTTGATCGGGGTGAAGAAGCGCGGCCCGTCGACGCGTTCGCTCACGTAGCGTGCCGCGGCGCGGCAGTAGCGCGCGAAGCGGTCGACGAAGCCGGCATCGAACGGATCGACGTCGTCGGGATAGCCGTAGTGGCAGAGGTCCCAGATCGGCCGCACCTGGGCGGCGTTCATCGCCTCGATGACGGTGTCGACGTGGCGGAAGTCGTACGTGCCGGCGTGGTCGACCAGCGGCCACGGGATGCCTTCGCGCGCCACGGCGATGCCCAGGCTGCGCAGGAACCGGTAGTCCTCATGCGCGTGCTCGCGGTGCTGCGTCTCGTCCACGAGGTCGCGCCGGCCGCGGCCGCGCCATTCGAACGTCGAGCATTCGAAGCCGGAGAGGAAGAACGTGGGGAACAGACCGGGTCGTTGGGCCATGGGACGCGCGCCGCGGGCGGGGCGACCCTTGTACGGCCGCGGCGGTCATGGACGGGCGAACGGCGCGCGGTCGTGCGCGACGAAGGCGACCAGTTCCGGATAGAAGGCGTCGAACGTGTCCCGCGCCGCCGGCTCGAGCGTGCGCAGGTCGTCGAGGCAGGCCGCCAGCCGCTCGCCGTGGCGGGACAGGCGCGTGGCGATGCGCCTCACCGCGACATCCACGTTCGCCCGCTCGCGGTAGCCGCCCAGCCAGTCGTCCGCCGCCATGCGCGGCGCGAGCGACTGCAGGCGGGGCGGCAGCGTGTCGAGGCGCGCGGCGAGCGCCGCGTAGGCGCGTGCGGTGAAGGTGTCGAGCGGCTCGTCGCTCCAGCGCGCCCAGTCGCGCGCGAGGCAATGGTCGAAATAGACGTCGATCGCGATGCCCGCGAAGCGGCGCCGGCCGTCGCCGAACGATCCCCGCAGCGCGGCGACGTCCGGATGGGTGTCGGTGAAGCGGTCGATGCGGCGGTGGCGGAGGATCTCGGCGCGCTCGACGATGCCGAAGCGGTCGAGCCCGCTGGAGCCCAGCGCGAAGTCGCCGAGCAGCGCGCCGACCATCGCGGCAGCGCCGGGCCCGGCGAGGTGGAGGTGGGCGAGCCAGTTCATGGCCGCAGTCTAGGGGGGCGGCCCGGACGCTCCGCTCAAGGCGCGGCGCCGGCGGCCGATAAGACCTCCGACCCCGGGAAGACCCCTCATGACCATCGCCACCGCCGTCGCGGTCGAGGACGCCAACACGCAGCGCGCCGCGCACGACGGACGCGCCGCGGCAACCCTGCGCTCCCGTTTCAACCGGCTGCTCGCCGTCGCGGTGTTCCTGCCGGCGCTGCTGTTCGGCCTGCTGCAGCTGTGGTCGGACTTCCGCACGGCGGAGTCGAACCTGCGCGAACAGTTGCGCGTGGCGACGCGCCTGACCGCCACCTCGATCGACCAGTTCATGCAGGAGCACGCGTCGGCGGCGGCGCTGGTCGCGGACGAGGCTTCCGTAAATCACGAGCTTCCGCACCTTCCGGCGCTGATCGAGCGGTATCCGACCTTCATCACCGTGCTCGCGACCAACGCGACCGGCCGCATCGTCGCGGCCGAGCCGGCACGGGTCGCCGCCCTCGCGGTCGGCCAGAGCGTCGCCGACCGCGACTACTTCAGGGGCGCGATCAACAGCCTCGAGCCCTACGTCTCCAATGCCTTCGTCGGCCGTGGGCTCGGCAGTGATCCGATCGTCGCCGTGTCGGCGCCGATCATGCGGGACGGGTCGGTCTCCGGCATCGTCGAGGGGTCCATCCGCATCGATTCGTTCGCCCGCCTGCGTTCGTCCGTCCTGCGCACGCGTCGTCAGGAGATGCTGATCGTCGATCGAACGGGGCACGTCGTGAACGCGAGCGAGGGCCTGCCGCAGGCCTTCCTGCAGAAGGTGACCGACGCGTGCTTCCTGCAGGGGCGGGAGTCGGCCGACGGCGTGACGGTGGCCCGGCTGTGCCCCGGCGTGCTCCGCGATGGCGGCGACGCCTGGACCGCGTGGACGCAGCTGCACTCGGGTTGGCGCGTGGTGCTGTTCACGCCGCGGGCGCCCGTGCTGGCGACGCTGCTGCGGCAGGCCGCCTCGATGCTCGGCGTGCTGGTGCTGGCGGTGGCGGGGGCCCTGATCGTCGCCGGCTGGCAGATGCGACGGCTCGAACGTGTCGCGCGGGCGGTGTTCGACCGGCTGCACACGATCGCGAACGGCGGGCGTGCCGCCGACATGCCGATCGAGTCGATCCCGGGCGAACTGCGCCCCATCGCGATCGAGGTATCGAAACTGGCGGCACGGCTCGATTGCGTACACGGAGACCTGCTCGATGCGGTGGAGCGCGAACGCCAGCTGGCCGATTCGCTGCGTGCCGCGGTCGAACGGCAGGAGCAGGAGATCCACGCGCGGACGCTGGAGCTGCGCGCGGCGAACCTCGAACTCGAGCGTGTCAGCCGGACCGATGCGTTGACCGCGACGCTGAACGTGCGTGGCTTCCGCGGCGCCTGCGACGAACTCATCGGCCGCGAAGGCGAACTCCACGCGCCGCTGGGCGTCATCTCGTTCGATGTGGACCACTTCAAGGCCTTCAACGACCGCTACGGCCATCCGCTCGGCGACCGTGTGCTGCGTCGCGTCGCCGGCGCCGCGCAAGCGTGCCTCCGCGACACGTCCGACCGCATCGCGCGCGTCGGCGGCGAGGAGTTCGTCGTGCTGCTGCCCGATGCGGACCTGGAGACGACGCTCGCGGTCGCCGAGCGCATCCGCGTCGCCGCGCTCGCCCTCGGGATTCCGCACGAGGACACGCCGGACGGGCGCGTCAGCGTCAGCATCGGCGTGATCGCCGCGGCGAAGGGCGAGTTGCTCGAAGGCATCCTCGGCCAGGTCGACGGCGCGCTCTACCGCGCCAAGAGCGGCGGCCGCAACCGCGTCTCGGACTGAGCCGTCAGTCGAGCGTGTCGGCCGGCACGCGCACCGCGCCGTCCATCAGCACGCGCGCGCTGCGGCTCATCACCGCACGCGTGACCCTCCAGCGGCCGTCGACCAGTGACACGTCGGCGCCGACGCGCAGCGTCCCGGACGGATGGCCGAAGCGCACCACGCTGCGTTCGCCGCCGCCCGCCGCCGCGTTGACCAGCGTGCCCGGCACTGCGGCGGCCGTCGCGATCGCCACGGACGCGGTGCCCATCATCGCGTGGTGCAGCTTGCCCATCGACATCGCACGGGCGAGCAGGTCGACGTCGGTCGCGGCGATGGCCTTGCCGCTGGAGGCGGTGTAATGCTTCGCCGGCGCGACCCACGCCACCTTCGGCGTGTGCTGCCGGGTGACGGCCTTGGACACGTCGTCGATCAGGCCCATGCGCAGCGCGCCATGCGCGCGGATGGCTTCGAGCTTCGCCAGCAGCGCGCCATCCTCGTTGACCGCGCCCTGCAGCTCGGTGCCGTCGAAGCCGAGGTCGGCCGCGCGCAGGAAGACCGTCGGGATGCCGGCGGTGATCATCGTGACGTCGAAGCGGCCGACGCCGGGGACGTCGAGCACGTCGACGAGGTTGCCGGTGGGGAACATCGCGCCCGAATCGCCGTCGTCCGACGGGTCGACGAATTCGAGCGCGATCTCCGCCGCCGGGAACGTCACGCCGTCGAGCTCGAAGTCGCCGGTCTCCTGCACGTCGCCGTCGACCACCGGCACGTGCGCCACGATCGTCTTGCCGATGTTCGCCTGCCAGATGCGCACCGTGCACGTGCCGTTCTCCGGCACGCGCGACGGATCGACGAGGCCGTTCGCGATCGCGAAGGGGCCGACGGCGGACGACAGGTTGCCGCAGTTGCCGGACCAGTCGACGAAGGCGGTGTCGATGGACACCTGCCCGTAGAGGTAGTCGACGTCGTGTCCGGGCACGTCCGACTTCGACAGGATCACGCACTTGCTCGTGCTCGACGTCGCACCGCCCATGCCGTCGGTGTGCTTGCCGTAGGGGTCGGGCGAGCCGATCACGCGCATCAGCAGCGCATCGCGTGCGGCGCCCGGCACGCGTGCGGCCTCGGGCAGGTCGTCGAGGCGGAAGAACACGCCCTTGGACGTGCCGCCGCGCATGTAGGTGGCGGGAATGCGGAGCTGCGGCCGTGCGGTCATGGGCATGTCGTCGGAGGGTTTCAGGCGTCGGGAATGTTCGGCTCGACCAGGCGCGCGAGCTGCTCGAGCGATTCCTGCCAGCCGAGGTAGCAGAACTCGACCGGAATGGCGGCCGGGATGCCCGACTGCACGATCGAGACGTCGGTGCCGCACATCACCGTGCGCAGCTCGACGACGGTCTCCATCGTGCCCGGGAGGTTCGGATCGTCGAAGCGGTCGCTGTAGCGGATGCGCTGCTCCGGCACCAGCTCGAGGTATTCGCCGCCGAACGATTGCACCGAACCCGTGCCGAAGTTGGTGAACGCCATCCGGAACGTGCCGCCGACGCGTGCGTCCATGTGCTCGACCTGCGCCGTGAAGCCATGCGGCGGCAGCCACTTCGCCATCGCCGCGGGCTCGAGGAACGCGCGATAGATCTTTGCGGCGGGCGCGCGCAGCACGCGGTGCAGGCGGACGGTACCGGTGGCGTCGCTCATGTCGGGCCTCGCGTCGTGGATCGGGACGGTGGGATGCCGCGGGATCAGGCCGCGGCGCGGTTGCCTTCGAGGAAGTCGTTGGCGAAGCGCTGCAGCACGCCGCCGGCGTCGTAGATGGAGACTTCCTCGGCGGTGTCGAGGCGGCACGTCACCGGCGCCTCGATCGTGCTGCCGTCGCGGCGACGCACGACCAGCGTCAGCGTCGCGCGCGGCGTGCGCTCGCCGACGACGTCGTAGGTCTCCGTGCCGTCGAGGCCGAGCGTCAGGCGCGTGGTGCCCGGCTGGAACTCCAGCGGCAGCACGCCCATGCCGATCAGGTTGGTGCGGTGGATGCGCTCGAAGCCTTCGGCGACGATCGCCTCGACGCCGGCGAGCCGGACGCCCTTGGCCGCCCAGTCACGCGAGCTGCCCTGCCCGTAGTCGGCGCCGGCCACGATGATCAGCGGCTGCCGGCGCTCCATGTAGGTCTCGATCGCCTCCCACATGCGCGTGACCGTGCCCTCGGGCTCGATGCGCGCGAGCGACCCCTGGCGCACGCTGCCGTCGTCGTTGCGCACCATCTCGTTGAGAAGCTTCGGGTTGGCGAACGTCGCGCGCTGCGCGGTGAGATGGTCGCCACGGTGCGTCGCGTAGGAATTGAAGTCCTCCTCCGGCACGCCCATCTTCGCGAGGTATTCGCCCGCCGCGCTGTCGAGCATGATCGCGTTGGACGGCGACAGGTGGTCGGTGGTGATGTTGTCGCCGAGTACCGCCAGCGGGCGCATGCCCGTCAGCGCGCGCTCGCCGGCCAGCGCGCCTTCCCAGTACGGCGGACGACGGATGTAGGTGGACTGCGCACGCCAGTCGTAGAGCGGACTCACCGGCGCGCCGTTCTCCACGCGCACGTTGAACATGGGGCCATAGACGCGCCGGAACTGCTCGGGCTTCACGTGCTCGCGGGCGATCGCATCGATCTCCGCATCCGTCGGCCAGAGGTCCTTGAGCGTCACGGGCAGGCCGTTGCTGCCGGTACCGAGCACGTCCTTCTCGATGTCGAAACGGATGGTGCCGGCGAGCGCGTACGCCACCACCAGCGGCGGCGAGGCCAGGAACGCCTGCTTGGCGTAGGGATGGATGCGGCCGTCGAAGTTGCGGTTGCCCGACAGCACGGCGGTCGCGTACAGGTCGCGCTCGATGATTTCCTGCTGGATGGCCGGATCGAGCGCGCCGCTCATGCCGTTGCACGTCGTGCAGGCGAAGCCGACGATGCCGAAGCCGAGCGCCTCCAGATGCGGCAGCAGCCCGGAATCCTGCAGGTACAGCTCGACGGCCTTCGAGCCAGGCGCCAGCGACGTCTTCACCCACGGCTTGCGCACGAGGCCGAGCTCGTTCGCCTTTTTCGCGAGCAGGCCGGCGGCGATGACGTTCCGCGGATTGGACGTGTTCGTGCAGCTGGTGATCGCCGCGATGATCACCGCGCCGTCGGGCATCAGGCCCTGCGCTTCCTGCGCGCGCGCGGCGTCGAGATCCTTCGCGATGCCGCGCTCGGCGAGCAGGCTCGTCGGCAGGCGGCGATGCGGATTGGACGGGCCGGCCATGTTGCGCACCACGCCCGACAGGTCGAACGTGAGGCTGCGCTCGTAGACGGCGTCGACGAGGTCGTCGGCCCACAGGCCCGCGGCCTTCGCGTACGTCTCGACGAGCGCGACCTGCTGCTCCTCGCGGCCGGTCAGGCGCAGGTAGTCGAGCGTGTTGTCGTCGATCGCGAACATCGCCGCGGTCGCGCCGTATTCCGGCGCCATGTTGGAGATCGTGGCGCGGTCGCCCAGGGTAAGCGCGCGTGCGCCTTCGCCGCGGAACTCCAGGTAGGCGCCGACCACCTTGGACTGACGCAGGAATTCGGTGAGCGCGAGCACGACGTCGGTGGCGGTGATGCCTTCCTGCGGCCGGCCGGTCAGCTCGACGCCGACGATCTCGGGCAGGCGCATCCACGAGGCGCGGCCGAGCATCACGCTCTCGGCTTCCAGTCCGCCGACGCCGACGGCGATCACACCGAGCGCGTCCACGTGCGGTGTGTGCGAGTCGGTGCCGACGCACGTGTCCGGGAACGCCACGCCATCCTGCACGTAGACCACCGGCGACATCTTCTCCAGGTTGATCTGGTGCATGATCCCGTTGCCCGGCGGGATCACGTCGACGTTCTTGAATGCGTGCTTCGTCCACTCGATGAAGTGGAAGCGGTCCTCGTTGCGGCGCTCCTCGATCGCCCGGTTCTTGGTGAACGCGTCGGGGTCGTAGCCGCCGCACTCGACGGCGAGCGAGTGGTCGACGATCAGCTGCGTCGGCACCACCGGATTGATCTGCGCCGGGTCGCCGCCGCGCTCGGCGATCGCGTCGCGCAGGCCGGCGAGGTCGACCAGCGCGGTCTGGCCCAGGATGTCGTGGCAGACCACGCGCACCGGGAACCAGGGGAAGTCGAGGTCGCGGCGGCGCTCGATCAGCTGCTCGAGGTAGGCCGACAGCATGTGCGGCTCGGCCCGTCGCACCAGGTTCTCGGCATGCACGCGCGAGGTGTAGGGCAGCGTCGCCCACGCACCGGGCTTGAGCGCCTCGACGGCCTCGCGGGCGTCGAACCAGTGCAGCGGGGTGCCGGGCAGGGGCTTGCGGTGGGCGGAGTTCGTCATGCGGGCCGGGAGACGGAGGCGGTCCGGCGACCGGCGGTGCGCGCGGTGCGGACGGGAGGCCGGGCGATGCCCGGCGGCGAGCCCGAATTATCCCGCAGAACCGGGGAGACCGTGCCCGCGCGGGCGCGTGCGATTCAGCGCCGGGGCCGGCCTCCGCGGCGGCGGTTAGCGGCCTCGTGCGCGGGAAAACGGCATGCGGCAGTGCGTGCGGGCGTCGCAGGGCACGTCCGCGTGGCGGCCCCGTCCCTCACTGGACCGCCAGGCGCCGGCCGTCCTGCGCGAGGATCGTGGCGAGGAAGGCCGTCGAGCGGTCCTGCAGCGCCTTGCGGTCGTGGCCGACGCCCGGCACGAGCTCGAAGCGCGCGGCGGGCGCGGCGTCCCGGTACAGCGCCCGGGCGGCGGTCCAGCGCGCCATCGGCGTCGCGCCGTATCGACGCTCGAGGTCGTCCGCGACCGGCCGCTCCCAGCCGTCCTCGAAGTCGAGCGAGTCGTTGTCGTCCGCGTCGCCCATGTAGACGAGTTGCGGCACCCGTGCGAACGCGGCCGCGTCGAACCGTCGACCGGTGAGGGTCGCGAGGTCGGCGATGCCGGCCGGATACCGCATCGCCACGCCAGCGGCCTCGGCCACGGGTGCGATCGGCCAGCCGCCGGGCGAGCCCGACGTCGACGCGCGCACCCGCGCCGGATGCAGCGCGGTGAAGCGGTTGGCGAACATGCCGCTCGCGGAGAAGCCCTGCAGCAGGATGCGCACGTCGACCGGCCGTCCTTCCGCGGCGAGGCGCCGGCGCGCATCGTCGACCATCGCGACGAGTTGCAGGTCCGGCCGCGCGAGCTCCGGATCGCGCGTCGTGAAGCAGTCGCGGTCGAGCGCATGCGTGTAGACGCGCCAGTCGCTCGCGGTGCGCGGGAAGGCGGGCACCAGCAGGGCGACGCCGAGACGGTCGGCGATGCGGCGTCGTTCCAGGCCCGTCCACCAGGCATCGCGCAGGTGCACACCGCGGTCGTCGGAGGTGGTGCCGGAATTGTTCGGCTGCACCAGCAGGGCGCCGACGCCGCGCGCATCGACGGCACGCGTCGGCGGCACGTAGAGGAAGTAGTCCGATCGGAAGCCCGCCGCCGGGTCGGCGCGAACATGGCGCACGCGCACCACGTAGGGCCCGGCGATGACCGCGGCGGCCAGCGTGGCCGCGCTGGCGGCGAGGGCGAGGACGAACAGGGACGTGCGGAGCGCGCGGCGCATGGCGGTTCACGGACGGGGCGACGGGCCGGAGGATGCCGACGCCGCGCGCGTGCGTCACCGCCCGCGCGACGAAACGCCGTGCAGGCCGACCGGACCGGGGCACCGGTGGGTCAGGCGTACTTGCTGAGCGCGAACGCCGCGAGGAATCCCGCGACCGTGACCAGCCCGGCGTAGTCGTGCGCGACCTCGAACGCCTCCGGGATCATCGTGTCCACCAGCATCGCGAGGATCGCGCCGGCGGCGATCGCGGTCGTGGCGGCCACGGCCTCAGGCGGGCGGCCGTCGAACAGTCCGAAGCCGGCGATGGCGGCGAGGCCGGAGATCGCCGCGATGGCGCCCCAGACGCCGAAGACGTAGCCGGCGCCGCGGCCCGCCCGACGCATGCCCGCCGCGCTCGACAGCCCTTCCGGCAGGTTCGACAGGAAGATGGCGACCACCGCGACGAGGCTCACGACGCCGCCCTTGAGCAGGCTCAGGCCGATGACCATCGACTCGGGGATGCCGTCGAGCAGCGCGCCCGCGGCGATGGCGAGTCCGCTGCCGGCCTGCTGCGATTCGGTGGGCTGGTGCGGGCCGCTGCGCTTGCGGTGCTTGGCGCCGCGCCGCGCGAGCAGGAGGTCGACGCCGGTGTACAGCCCCGCGCCGAGCAGGAAGCCGAGCCCGGTCGGCCACAGGCCGCCGCGCTGGAAGGCCTCGTCCATCAGCTCGAAGGACAGCGTGGAGATCAGCACGCCGCTGCCGAAGGCCATCACCGCGGCGATCGCGCGCTGCGGCACGCGCACCAGGTAGCCGACCGCCGCGCCCAGCAGCAGCGCGCTTCCCGCCAGCCAGCCCCACAGTCCGGCCTGCAGCCATCCCGGCATCGGTGCACCCTCCGCATTGCGTCGCCGTCCGGCGACGGACATGAAAAAAGGGACGGAGGTTGCCCTCCGTCCCCACGAGACGCCGGTCGACGAGGTCCGGCGGATCGATCCTGGAGCGTGCGCGTTACGGCATGAGCACGGTGTCGACGACGTGGATGACGCCGTTCTTCTGCATGACGTCGGCGATGGTGACCTTCGACTGGCCGCCCTTCGCGTCGGTGAGCACGATGCCGCCGGCGCCGTCGTCCTTCGCGGTCAGCGTGCCGCCCTGCACGGTGGTGAGCGTCGCGGTGCCGTTGCCGGCGGCGATCTGCTGCTTCAGCGCGGCGGCGTCGACCTTGCCGGAGACGACGTGGTAGGTCAGCACCTTGGTCAGGTCGCCCTTCATGTCGGGCTTGAGCAGCGTGTCGACGGTGCCCTTGGGCAGCTTGTCGAACGCGGCATTGGTCGGCGCGAACACGGTGAACGGGCCGGCGCCCTTCAGCGTGTCGACGAGGCCGGCGGCCTTGACCGCGGCGACGAGCGTGGTGTGGTCCTTGGAATTGACGGCGTTGTCGACGATGTCCTTCTCGGCATACATCGGCGCGCCGCCGACCATCGGGTTCGCAGCCGGCATCGCCGCTTCGGCGGTCGTCGCCTCGGGCATCGGCGCTTCGGTGGTCGCCGCGGCGTCGGCCGGGGCAGCGGCGGCGTCGGCGGCGGCCGTATCGGCGGCCGTGTCGGTCGCCGGCTTGCTGCAGGCGGCGAGGGTCAGCGACGAGAGAAGGGCGACGGCGAGCAGGCTGTGCTTCATGGTGGGGCTCCGCGGTGGAAGGAACGTCGGATCGACGTGCCCTTCCTTACGCCGCCGGCCGCGGTCCGGATGCAGCCGATCACCCCCATTCGCGTATCGGGCATCGCCCGACACCGCGTGAAGGATCGTTCACGCGTCGGCGTCCCGCCCCGGGGGCGACGCTCAGCGGTAGCCCGCGGCCTGCAGCTCGAACAGCTCGGCATAGCGTCCCCGCTGCGCCATCAGCTCGTCGTGGGTGCCCGAGGCTTCCACCTTGCCGCCGCCCAGCACGAGGATGCGATCGGCCATGCGCACGCTGCTGAAGCGGTGGGAGATCAGCACCGCGGTGCGCCCCGCGCCCAGCTCCTTGAAGCGCTGGAAGACCTCGAATTCGGCGCGCGCGTCGAGCGCGGCGGTCGGCTCGTCGAGGATCATGACCTGCGCATCGCGCATGTAGGCCCGGGCGATCGCGATCTTCTGCCACTGGCCGCCGGACAGGTCGACCCCGGTGTTGAAGCGCCGTCCGATCATCTGGTCGTACTGCAGCGGCAGCGCTTCGATCACCTCGTCGGCCATCGCGCGTCGCGCGGCGTCGCGGATGCGCGCGTCGTCGTCCATCGCCTCCAGCCGGCCCACGCCGATGTTCTCGCGCGCGGTCAGGTGGTAGCGAACGAAGTCCTGGAAGATCACGCCGACGTTGCCGCGCAGGTCGTCGAGGTCGTAGTCGCGCAGGTCGCGGCCGTCGAGCAGGATCCGGCCCTCGTCGGGCTCGTACAGGCGCGCGAGCAGCTTCACCAGCGTGGTCTTGCCGGCCCCGTTCTCGCCGACCAGCGCGAGCACTTCGCCGGCACGCAACTCGAAATCGAGCCCGCGCAGCGCCCAGCGCTCCGCGTCCGGGTAGCGGAAGCCCACGTTCTCGAAGACGAAGCCACGCTCGATCGGGTTCGGGAACGGCGCCGGATCCACGGGCGAGGTGATCTCGGCCTCGATCGCGAAGAACGAGAACAGGTCGTCGAGGTAGAGGGCTTGTCCGGCCACCTGCGAGAAGCCGATCAGCAGGCCTTCGAGCAGTTGGCGCAGGCGGCGGAAGCTGCCGGCGAGGAAGGTGAGGTCGCCGATGGAGAAGTCGCCCTTCACCGTGCGCCAGACGATGTAGGCATAGGCGACGTAGTAGCCGAGCGTGCCGAGCGCGGCGAGCAGCGTGCCCCAGGCGGCACGGCGACGCGCGAGCGCGCGGTTCGCGGTGAAGAAGCGGTCGGCCAGCGTGCGGAAGCGGTCGATCAGGAAGCGGTGCAGCCCGAAGATCTTCACTTCCTTCGCGGTGTCGGCGCTCGCGCCGGTCTGACGCAGGTACTCGAGCTGGCGGCGCTCCGGCGTCCACTGGAAGTTGAGCGAATAGCCGAGCGCATTGAAGTGCGACTCGCCGATGAAGGCGGGCACGAGCGCCACCGCGAGCATCGCCATCAGCCACGGCGCATACGCCACGAGGCCGATCGCGAAGCTCACCACGGTGATCGCGTCCTGCGCCTGCCCGAACAGCTGGCCGAGCAGGTTCATGCGGCCCATCGTCTGCCGTCGCGCGCGATCGAGGCGGTCCTGCAGGTCCGGGTCCTCAAAGTCCTCGAGGTCGAGCGTCGCCGCGTGCTCCATCAACCGGATGCTGGTGGCGTTGGTGAAGAGCTCCGACAGCAGGCCGTCGGCGTAGCTCGCGCCGCGGGCGAGCAGGTCCGAGCCGACCGCGAGCGCGAACTCGAGCGCGACGAGGCCGGCCAGCGAATCCAAAGCGCCGGACGACCACAGCGCTGGGAGATCGGCGGCCGGATGCAGGCCGGCGAGACGGATCGCCTCGTCGATGATGAGCTTGCCGACGTAGAGCAGCGCGACCGGCACCAGCGCCTGCACGAGGCGCAGCGCGAGGCTCGCGAGCGCGAGGCGCGGGCTCGTCGCCCAGATCTGTCTCAGGAACGGCCGGAGGTTGCGCAGGGCGTCGAGGCGTTCGCGCAGCGGCGGCGCGGCGCGGCGGGGTCCGGTCGGGGCAGGCATCGGCCGATTGTCGGCATGGCGCGTGAATCAGGCGCGGACGAGGCCGCCCCTCCATGCGACAGCGGCGACGGCCACCAGTCCTGCCAGCACGGCGAGAAAGGGCATCGCGATGCGCAGGTCCGCGCGCGAGGGCAGCGCCGCGCCGAGCAGCGTGCCGGCGATCCATGCATGCAGCGCCAGCATCGCGCCGTGCGCGGTCGCGACGAAGACGATGGTCCATGCCAGCGCACCGGGCAGCAACAACACGGGCGCCAGCGCGATCGGCCCCGCGCGCCACCACGGCGCCTGGAAGGCGACCGAGCCGAGCCGCCAGCCCGTCGCGGCGCGCTCGGGCCACAGACGCGGCAGCCGCGGCCGCGCGGCGAGCAGCAGGGCCACGCCGTAATGCGCGAGTTCGTGCGCGAACGTGCCGGGCAGCGCGAACAGGGCGTAGATCCACAGGCCGAAGCGGCGCGCGACACGCTGCATCGCCATCACCGCCGCGACCGCCAGCCATGCCGCGATCGGGACCGCGGCGACCGACGACACGGGACCGGCGAGAAAATCGTTCACCCGCCGAGTATGCGGGCAGCGATGCGCGCCTTACTGCGCGGCGCGCAACGGCTCGCGGCCGTCGAAGGCCTTCGGCGCCTGGCCGAGCGCGCTGCGATAGCGCACGTACAGCGCTTCGACCTTCGCGAGGTACTGCTGCGTCTCGCGGTACGGCGGCACGCCGCCGTAGCGGGCGACGACGCCCGAGCCCGCGTTGTAGGCCGCGGCGACGAGGCGCAGGTCGCCCCGATAGCGCGCGACCAGCTGCCGGATCATCCGGGCCGCGCCATCGATGGACTGTTCGGGCGATGTCGGATCGGCGACGCCGAACTCGCGCGCGGTCGCCGGCATCAGCTGCATCACGCCCACCGCACCCTTCGGCGACACCGCGGTCGCGTCGAAGCCGCTCTCGGCATGCGCGATGGCGCGCAGGTAGGCGTCGTCGACGCCGGTCTTCTTCGACGCCGCCTTGAATTGCTTGGCGAAGCGATCGATGCGCGGCGTGCCGACCTGGCCGAGGCCGGTGTGCGCCGGCTCGCCGGGCGGGGTTTCGACCGTGAAGCTCATGACCTTGGTCGCGCCCGGCAGCTTGCGCGTGCCGTAGACGGTCACGCCGTGCTGCTGGCGTTCGTAGAGGTTGCCCTTCACCACGCCGAGCGCGCCCCAGAGGTTCGGCACCTTGCCCGGGTCGTCCTTGAACGTCTTCTTCTCGCAGCGCGAGCCGGGCTCGGGCGCGGTGGACAGGCTGACCGTGCCGTCGCGCAGGCACCGATAGACCGTGCGCGCCTGCACCTGCGGCGTGAGCAGCAGGAGGGCGAGGACGAGCACGGGAAGGGGAGGGCGACGCATGCCGGGCATTGTGGGGGCCGTGCATTAACGCCGGATGTGCCCGAGGTCAGGGGGGCGTTCGTCAGCGGCCGTGGCCGTAGACTCGCGGGGTGCCCGTGGCCGGGGAGAGCCCATGCGCAGCCCGTCGTTCCGTTGTTACGCCTGCGCGCTGCTGCTCGCCGTCGCCGCCCCCCTCGCGGCCGCGCCGGCGCGCCTGACCGCGGACACACCGCCGCTGCCCGACGCGCTGTCGCCCGCGGAGGTCGCGGCGATCGTGGCCGAGGCGGACGCCGTCCTCGAACCGCAGCGCACCTACGTGAAGCGGCTGCCGGCCACGTGGCGGACGCTCGACCGCGATCGCCTGCTCGCATTGATGCGCATGCCGGACTTCGCGACGACGACGGGCTCCGCGCACGGGCTGCTGATGAACCAGGCGGGCACGTGGGACCTGTTCGGCTGGCAGCGACCGTCCGACGCGGCGCGGCTGTGGGAGCGCATCTGGCCTCGCAGCAGGAGCAGCGATCCAACCGACCCACCCAACGGCTACGGCCTTCCCTACTGGCCGGACCCGACCTGGTCGACGCACGCGCGCGCGATGACCACCCTGTTCGCCTGCTTGCCCGACAGCGCCTGGCGCTCGACGGGCGATCCGCTGGTCGAGGCGCTGCGCACGCCGGTGAGTTTCCAGTGGCAGAACCACTACGGCTGGTCCGGGTTCCACGACTGCGTGCCCGACGGGGCGTTCGACGAGGAGACGCGGCCGGACGCCGCGGGCCTCGCCGAGCTGCGCGGCTTCCTTGCCGACCGCCTCGCCGGCGAGCTCTACGTCGACGGCTGCACCCGTCGCGGCGTCGAGGACTGCCTGTTCCTGCTGCACGCCCTGACGACGCTCGCGCCGCACGACCCGCGCCTGCCGGCGCTGGTGAAGCGGCTCGCTTCGTCGTTCGACCTCGACGCGTCGATCGCCGAGCCCGACGTGTCCGCCGACCGCATGGGCGAGCTCGCCGATGCCGATCGGGCGACGCTGCTCGCGGCGTACGACCGCGTCGCGCGCCGCAGCCTGTTCCTGACGCACGAGATCCGCGTGATCGCGGGCTGGCCCGGCGCCTGGCCCGCCGGTGTGCTCGACGAGGCGGTGATGCGCGCGACCGACGCCGGGGTGCTGCGCGCGCGCATCGAGCGCCGCTTCGGCTGGCGCAGCCCGATGGTCGACCGCGAGTACGACGATCCGTGGGCGCCGCTCGACGCCGCGACGCGCCGCCGTCTTGCGCCGCGGCTGCGCGCGGCGGGCCAGGACTACGCGCAGACCTACGGTTGCGCCTCCGACCGCATCGACAAGCGCGTCCCCGCCGAGTTCGACGATGCGGCGCGGCGGGTCCGCGGCGCCCTGCACTGCGACTGATCCGGGACGCCCGGCACGGGTGCTGCGGCGCGGTGCGCGCCTACACTCGGGGCTTCCACCCGACCGGTCCGACCGCATGACCCTTCGCCTCGCGCCTCTTTCCGTCGGCCTCCTCGCCGCGGGCCTCCTCGTCACCGGCCTCGCGGCCACGTCGCCGGGCCATGCGCAGGCCGCCGCGCCGGCGGCGGTCCGCCCGATCGTGCTCAAGGCCGCGCACCTGTTCGACGGCCGCAGCGGCCGGATGGTCGACAACGGCATGGTGGTGGTGCAGGGCGAGCGCATCGTGGCCGTCGGCGCCAACGCCGCGGTGCCGGACGGCGCGCGGGTGATCGACCTCGGCGACGCGACGCTGCTGCCGGGCTTCATCGACGCGCATACGCACATCGCCGACGACCACGACGACGACTGGGCCGCGGGCATCTACAACGGAATGATGCGCTTCCCCGCCGAGCAGGCCTTCCATGCGCAGCGCAATGCCAAGGTCACGCTGGACGCCGGTTTCACCACGATCCGCGTGCTCGGCGCCGGCGACTTCGTCGATGTCGCCCTGCGCAATGCGGTCAACGGCGGCTACGCCACCGGGCCGAAGATGATCGTCGCCGGCCATGCGATCGGCTCGACCGGCGGGCATTGCGACAGCGCGCCGTATCCGACGCATCGGGTGATTCCGTCGACGCCGATGGAAGGCGTCTGCAACGGGCCCGAGCAGTGCCGCGAGGCGACGCGCCTGCAGATGAAGTACGGCGCGGACGTGATCAAGATCTGCGCGTCGGGCGGCGTTCTCAGCGAATCCGATCCGGTCGACGTGCCGCAGCTCACGCCAGACGAGCTCAAGGCGATCGTCTCCGAGGCGCACAACTGGGGCCGCAAGGTCGCCGCGCACGCGCATGGTGACACCGCGGCCCGCCTGGCCATCGAGGCGGGCGTCGACTCCATCGAGCACGGCAGCTTCCTCACCGCCTCCACGCTGCAGCTGATGAAGCAGAAGGGCGTCTATCTCGTGCCTACGCGCACCACGCTGCTGTGGACGGAGAGCAAGTTGGCCGGTTACCCGCCGAAGATCGCGGCGAAGGCGCACGCGGCCTACACGTCGCACGAGACGATGCTGCGCAACGCCATCCGCATCGGCACGCCGATCGCACTGGGCACCGATGCCGCGGTCTTCCCGCACGGCCTGAACGGCCGCGAGTTCGGCGATTACGTCGCGGTCGGCATGGCGCCGGCAGCGGCGCTGATGACCAGCAGCATCGGCGCCGCGAAGCTGCTGGGCGTCGACGCGGATACCGGCACCCTCGAGGCCGGCAAGGCCGCCGACATCGTCGCGGTGCCCGGCAACGTGCTGACCGACATCCGCGCGACCGAGCGTCCGTCGTTCGTCATGAAGAACGGACAGGTGGTGCGCGGCGGCGAGTGACCGCCGCGCGTCGGGCTCAGTCCCCGCGGGAGACGCCGTAGCGGTCGTCGTCGCCCTGGTGCTTGCGCGTGGTGATCGAATCGTCCTGACCGCCGGGCACACCGTTGCTCGCGCGGTCGCGCTGCCGGTCCTCGAGCGACTCGCCGCGGGCGCTCAGCTCGACGTCGTGCAGGCGGTTCTCGCCGTCGCGCCCGTCGCCCGGGCCGGAATAGGGCTCGCGACTGCCGCTCGCGGTGCCGCGGTCGGATTCGTTCGAGGACTTCTGCATGGTCATGGCGCGCTCCGCTGCGTAGGGGCTGACAGACTCGCACCGGTTTCGTAAGCCGCCCGCGAGCGGTAGGTCGCGGCGCCGTTAGAACGCGCCGTGCTGGCACGTCGTGCACATGCGCCTCACGTCGCTGAGCCACGGACCAGCGCAACCTGAAGCCTCGGGGCCGTCTGCATGACGCGTTCAGGCCCGACCGGCTAGGGTGCATCCCACATCCCACGAGGAGAGACGACATGAACCGCATGGTTCTCGCATCGACGATCGCCGCGCTCCTGCTCGCCGGCCCCGCCTTCGCAGGCAACGGGCATGGCCAGGGCCACGGCAAGGCGCAGGCGCACGGCAAGGCGCAGGTGCATGCCAAGGGCGGCCACGACACCGTCGTGCTGCCGGTCCCGGGCGTCCGCGTGGATACGCGGGTCGACACCCGCGGCGCGTCGTGGAAGGCCGAGGGCCGCCACGACAACGGTCTGCACCTGGGTCAGAAGAAGCAGATGTGGGCACGCGGCGAGCGCCTGCCGCGAAACTATCTCGACGACCGCTACTACGTCCGCGACTACCGCGACTATGACCTGATGGCGCCGCCGCCGGGTACGGTCTGGGTGCGTCCGTACCAGGACTCGCGCAACTTCTACCTGGTGCAGGTCGCCACGGGCATCATCTCGCAGATCTTCGGCCGCTGATCCACGGCCGGAACACAAGAAGCCCCGCGAGAGCGGGGCTTTTTTTGCGTCCGCCGAACGTGTTCACGCGGGCCGGAACAGCGCCATGAAGGCCGCGCTCACCGTGAGCGTCTCGGGGCGTCCGCGCAGGCGCAGCGTGCCGCGCCCGGTCTCGTCGCGCGTGATCCCGGCCACGGCCTTCATGTTCACGACCGTCGAGCGATGCACCTGCTTGAACGTCCCCGGATCCAGCCGACCCAGCAGCTCGCGCAGCGACGTCCGCAGCAGCGCCTCGCCGTCGGCGGTCACCACCGTCGTGTACTTGTGGTCCGCGCGGAAGTAGGCGACTTCCTCGACGAGGATCAGCCGCGTCTCGCGACCGGCGCTGGCGGTCAGCCAGGTCAGCGGCTCGGGCGCCGGCTCGCTGCGCGGCAGCGCGGTGCCGAGCCGTGCGAGCAGGGCGGCGAGGGCATCGTCGCGATCGTCGCCGAGCCGTTCGCGCACGCGTCGCACGGTGGCGGCGAGGCGATCGGGCACCACCGGCTTGAGCAGGTAGTCGACCGCGCCGTGCTCGAAGGCGTCGATCGCGTGCTGGTCGTAGGCGGTCACGAAGACGATGCGCGTGCGCGGACTCGCTTCCGCCGCGGCACGCGCGACCTCCAGGCCGGTCAGGCCCGGCATGCGGATGTCGAGGAAGGCGACGTCGGGACGATGCTCGGCGATCGCCTCGAGCGCATCCGCGCCGTCCTCGCATTCGGCGACGACCCGCAGCGTCGGCCATGCGCGCTGCAGCTGCTCGACGAGCGCGGCGCGCAGCAGCGCCTCGTCCTCGGCGACGACGCAGGTGGCGGGCGACTCAACCATGGTGCGCGACCTCCTGCTCTGCCGGCACGCTCAGCGTGGCGGCGACGCCGGCGGGGAAGTTCGCCACCACCGCGAGCGAGGCCGCGCCGTCGTACACCAAGCGCAGGCGTTCCCGCACGTTCTTCAGGCCGATGCCGGTGCCGCTGGTCTTGCCGGACAGGCCTTCGCCGTCGTCCGCCACGGTGACCGCGACGTGGTCCTCGCTGCGCCGCGCGCGGATCCAGATCGTGCCGCCACCGGTGCGCGGCTCCAGTCCATGCTTGACCGCGTTCTCCACGAGGGTCTGCAGCATCATCGGCGGCATCGCGGTGGCGCGCAGGCGCTCCGGCACGTCGACCTGCACGTCGAGCCGCGCGCCCATCCGCACTTTCATGATCTCGAGGTAGGCGAGCGCGCGCTCGAGTTCGGCGCCGAGCGTCGACTGCTCGTCCTCCGTGCGCGGCAGCGAATGGCGCAGGTACTGGATCAGGTGGCCGAGCATCTCTTCAGCGCGCGGCGGGTCGCTGCGGGTGAGCAGCTGCGCGCTCGCCAGCGTGTTGTAGAGGAAGTGCGGCTCCACCTGCGCGTGCAGCAGGTTGAGCCGCGCGACGGTGAGCTCCTTCTCGGTCGCGGTGCGCGCGGCGGCATCCTGCTCGCCCCGGCGCTTGGCGGCGACGCGTCGCGTGATCGCGCGGCCGATCGCTTCCGCGTTTTCGAGATTCGTGCCGTCGTCGACGAGGAACCAGTCGCTCCAGGCGCCGATCTGCGGCTCGCAGATCAGCGTCACGCTGCCGGACTCGTGCGTCGGGGTGACCGTCGCGAGGATCTGGTTGTGGTGCGTGCCGAAGCCCGACAGCGGGTTCCAGCGCCCCAGCGGGCTCGTGCTGTAGGTGACCGGCCGGCGCACGCGCGCCCGGATCTGCAGGCTGTCGCGCGCGCTGTCCACGCGCTCGATTCCGGGCAGTTCGCGGATCGCCGCGTCCAGCAGGTCGAACGCCTCGCCGGCCTCGAACGGGATCTCGATCTGGCGCCGGTGGCGGTTGCCGAGCGTGCCGCCATCGATGTGGCCGGCAACGAGGCGCACCCGTCGCAGGTGGGAGAGGGTCCCGGCGACCACGAAGGCCGCGACCGCCATATCGACGAGGACGGCGGGAAATTCCCACTGACCAATGAAAGGGATGCCGGAGTAGAGCCCGGTGAACAGCGTCAGCAGCAGGAACCAGGCGGCGCAGATGCGCAGGATGAAGGCGGTGCTCTTGATCACGGGGTGGTCCGTTCGTTCGGTGCGGCGACACTGGCGGGCGCCGGGCGCGGCGTCGACCGCGGTGCGACGGAGCGGCGGAGGGCGGGAGCGAACCGCGCAGTGCGCGGATCGGCCTTGCGTGGCGTCGACCGTCATTGTGGCCGCTCGCGCGGCGCCCGGCGCTCAGGCGTCGACGGCGGCGTCGATCGGCGCCGCCATGATCCAGTCCTCCAGCGGGTCGTCGCCCACCTCGAACACGGCACGGCCAACGATGCGGAAGCCCAAGCGCTGGTAGAACGAGATCGGGCCGGGGGCGCGTTGCCAGACGCTCAGCCAGAGCCCGTCGGCGCCGCGGCGACGGGCCTCGTCGCGCACGGTGGCGAGCAGGCGCGCCCCGAGGCCGCTGCCCTGCGCCTCGCGGGCGAGGTACAGACGATGGAGTTGCGCCGGACGGACGAAGGCGCAGCCTTCCGCCGGCGGTGGATCGAAGCGGCCCTGCGCGTAGCCGAGCCAGTGATCGCCGG
Source organism: Lysobacter xanthus (assembly GCF_047159895.1). NCBI lineage: Bacteria > Pseudomonadati > Pseudomonadota > Gammaproteobacteria > Lysobacterales > Lysobacteraceae > Lysobacter > Lysobacter xanthus. The sequence goes on along the minus strand of NZ_BAAGAB020000001.1, from coordinate 64,967 downwards.
CTTCGGCGACCCAGCAGGCGCGGTGGGGATCGGCGAGTTCCACCGCCTGGCGCGCCGGGGAGAAGGCGGCGTCCATGCAGGCCACGACATTCCCGGGCGTGCTGCAGTCGCCATAGGCCTCGAGGAACAGCCGCCGCATCAACCCCGACAATCGCGCGGCGTCCTCGGGACGCGCCCGGCGGATCGTCGCGACGTCCATGCGGACCCGGCGCGGGCCGCCGATCGTCAGGCGGCGGCGACGACCGGAACGGCGTCGGCGGTCGGCCGCTCCGAGGCGCGCGCGGTGAGGCTGCGCACCGTCAGCACGCGGCCGTCGGCGGTGATGGCCGCCTGGCCTTCCGCGTCGTGGCGGATGAACGCGTGCCCGGGCTCGCCGCGGACGAACATCAGCTCCCAGCCGGTCGATTCGAGCCAGCTCAGCTTGGCGCGCTGGGCGAGGGTCAGCCGGCGGCGGACTTCGGCGTTGGGCATCGGGCGGCAACGACGACGGTCGTAGATCAGCATGACGGCTCCGGAGGCGGGGGCGCATGGACATTAGGCGGGCGGCGTCTTGTCGACGTGAAACCGGCCGCTCCACCGACTGTATTGCGTTACACGGCCGCTGGCCCGTCCGGTAAAGGCTCGGGGCCCGGCAACAGCGTGGACGGCGGTCCGGGCCGACCGGCGGCATTCCGGCGCCGTCGGCGCCACCGGTGCGTGCTGCACCTGCACGAGCGGCGACGGCCCGGGCCGGTTCCGTGACGCGTTGCCCAGCCGGAACGCCGGGTCGTCACGGCCGCTTAGCGCCGCCGGCGGGAAGCTTTCCGCATGCAATATTTCGCCTTCATCGAGCGGGACGAGAACCGCCACTACTCGATCACGCTGCCGGACTTCATGGGCTGCGTGACCGAAGCGCAGCGCCTGGCGGACGTGACCGATGCGGCGCGACAGGCCGTCTCCGTCCACCTCTCCAGCTGTGTCACGCCGCTCGGCAAGCCGATGCGCGCGGAGATGCTGCCGCCGTCGTTCGAGACGCGCGAGGGCTACTGGATGCTGGTCGACCTCGCGCCGGTGATCGCGGAGTACCCGCCGGGCATCGGTTGGTGATCAGGCGGGCAGGGCGTCGCGCGTAGCGGCGTCCCGCGGGGCCTCACGCGGCCCGCGCACTTCGCGCAGCAGCGTCTCCAGGCTTCGCCGGGGATCCGCCGCCGCCACCTCGCCGGTGGGCTGCAGGTCGACGATCCGGCCGAGCCGGAACTGCCGGAAACCGCCGCGCAGGCGGCACCAGCCGCCGAGCGTCCACGAGCCGCCCCAGAAGACGATGCACAGCGGCTCGATCTCGCGCGTGCTGGCCGCGCCGTCCTCGCGCGTATAGGCGATGCGCAGCACGCGGCGCGCGCCGATCGCCTCGTTGAGGCGATCGAGCAGGTCGCCGAACTCGCGCGTGGACTCGCCGCGGCAATCGGGCGCCAGGATCGCGGTGCGATCAGCCGACTCGCGGATGTGCGCGGGGATCGCAGCCTCGATCTTGAGCATCGCGCGCGACGCGCCGTCGCTGATGCGGTTGCCCGCGAACGCGCGGGCGAAACGGATGCCGACCACCACCGCCTCGATCTCCTGCGCATCGAACATCAGCGGCGGAATCTCCGCGCCGTGCCGTAGCACGTAGCCGACCCCCGCCTCGCCCTCGATCGGCACGCCGGAGCGCTGCAGGTCGGCGACATCCCGGTACACCGTCCGCAGGGAGACGCCGAGCGTGTCCGCGAGGTTGCGCGCGGGCACCGCGCGGCGTCGGCCGCGCAGTGCGTTCACCAGCAGGAACAGGCGGTCGGCGCGACGCATGCAGGCAGTGTAGCCGTGCATGCCGCGGCGGACCTCAGGCGGCGACGGCCTCGCCGGCCTGCAGGGCCGCATGCCGTGCGTCGAGCGCGGTCGCGCGTTCGATCGCTGGCAATGCCGTGACCCGCGCGACGTAATCGCGGAACACGGCGCGATCCGGCGCGAGCCCGAACGCGAGGGCCCAGCGCAGCGCCGTGCCCCACAGCACGTCGGCCGCGGTGAAGCGTTCGCCGAGCAGGTACGGGCCGAGGGCGAGCTGCGCCTCGAGCGCGTCCATCACCGCGTCGTAGTCGCCGTAGGCCGAACTCATCGCCGGTCCGCCGTCGCGCTGCTGCGCGCGGTCGACGATGGCCGGCTCGAAGCTCGCGGCGTAGAACACCGACCAGCGCAGGTAGGGCCCGCGCAGCGGATCGTCGAGTGCGGGCGCGAGGCCGGCGTCGGAGTAGAGGTCGGCGAGGTAGACGAGGATCGCGACCTGCTCGGTCACCACGGCGTCGCCGTGCTCGATCGCGGGCACCTTCCCCAGCGGATTGATCGCGAGATACGCGGGCTGCCTCTGCTCGCCGGCCTTGAGGTCGAGCACGCGCAGCTCGTAGTCGGCGCCCAGCGCCTCGAGCAGCGCGAGCGTGCAGGTGGCGCGGGAATGCGGGGCGTAATGGAACGTGATCTTGCGCGACATGGACGGCTCCTTCAGGTCGCGACGCGGCTGCGTCGTGCCGTGAGTGTCGAAGGTGCCTGCTGACAGCGTGGTGTCAGCAGTCGTGCAGCGCGTCAGGCGACGCGGCGCGGCGGATCCCCGCGCAGGGCCGCCACCGCCGCATGGATCGTGTCGATCTCGAACGGCTTGCGGCAGACCGGCACGCGCGCGAAACGCTCGGGCAGGCGGCCGGGATCGTTCGCGGTGGAGAACAGGAACGGAATGCCGCGCGCCGTGAGCGCATCGGCCACGGGATAGACGACCTCGTCGCCGAGGTTGACGTCGAGCACCGCGCCGTCCATCTCCGGAACGCGCTCGACGAGCGCGAGCGCGTCCTCCACGGTCGCGACCGGACCGAGCACGACCGCGCCGGCATCGCCCAGCACGTCCGACAGGCCGAGGGCGAGCACGAACTCGTCCTCCACCAGCAACAGTCGCAGCCCCTCGATCGCGTCCATCCCGTCCTTCGGCGTCCCGCCCGGCATGGACGGCATGCACAGCGTGCGCGCCGCCGCGTTTTCCCCGCGCGAAAGGCGGCGCCGGGCGGACGCGACGCGGGCCGTGCGCGCACCTGAAATGTTCAGAGTCCGACGTCGCGGAGCGCGGCCATCGAGGCGTCGCGATCGCCGTCGTCGAACGGAACGATGCGCACGTCCTCGAGTCTCAGCGCGGGCAGGCAGCGCGCGTTGACGCTGTAGCCATCGGGATGGCTGCGCGGCACGTAGAAGCTCTTGATCCCACAATGGCCGCAGAAGAGGTGGCGCGCGGCACCGGTGCCGAAGCGGTAGTCGGCGAGCGCGTCGTCGCCCGCCTGCAGGCGGAACCGCGTGGCGGGCACGATGAGATGCAGGAAGCCGCTCATCCTGCAGATCGAACAGTTGCAGTCGAGCACCACGGGCGCGGCCGGGGCGTCGACCTCGAAGCGGACGCGGCCGCAATGGCAGCCGCCGGTGAGCGTCACGAGGGAGGTCTCCATCGGGCGATTGTCGCCGATGCCGTGCGACGCGCATCACGACCCGGGCGCAGGGCCTTGTCGCCCGCCGCACGCGAGCGTACGTTCGAGTCGGGCATTCCGCCCGATGGAGGGAAGGACGATGGCCGCATCCACCTACGCTCCCCGCCTGCACGACGCCGCGATGGCGGACATCAACGTCACCCCGCTCGTCGACGTGATGCTCGTGATGCTGGTGATCTTCATGATCACCGCGCCCGCGCTGACCCGCGCGTTGCCGATGAACCTTCCGGTCCCGAACCGGAACGCCGCGGCGCCGCCCGAACGCGCGGAGCTGCGCATCGACGCGCACGGCGGCTACGTGCTCGACGGGCAGGTGCTGTCCGCCGCGACCCTGCGCCCCGCGCTCGCCGACCTGGCGCATCGCGCGCCGAAGGTCGTGCTGCACGTCGCCGCCGCCGACGACGCGGAATACCAGGGCTTCGCGACCGCGCTTTCGGCCGCGCAGGACAGTGGGCTGGGCAACATCGCGCTCGGCGACTGACCCCGGGGCCGGCCCGATTTTGACGCGGGCTTAACTCCGCCGTGCTCCCATGATGTGGGGCCGCCCTTCCCGGCGGCCCCGGTCACGGCAGGTCAGACTTACACATGGCGCACCAAATTCCGGCGGTCGCCCCGCTCCGATCGGGGATCGCGGGGCTCGACACCGTCCTCGGCGGGGGCTTCACGCCCAACCGCCTCTATCTCATCGAAGGCGTGCCCGGTTCGGGCAAGACGACGCTGGCGCTGCAGTTCCTCATGGACGGCGTTCGCAACGGCGAGCCGGTGCTCTACGTCACGCTCTCGGAAACCGAGCACGAACTGCGGGAAATCGCGGAGTCGCACGGCTGGTCGCTGGACGGCGTCACGATCCACGAGCTGGTGCCGCCGCACGACTCGCTCGATCCCGATTCGCACTACACGATGTTCCATCCGTCCGAGGTGGAACTCGGGGACACGACCAAGCGCATCCTCGACCAGGTGCGCGACCTCAAGCCGACGCGCATGGTGTTCGATTCGCTCGCCGAGCTGCGCCTGCTCGCGGGCTCGCCCCTGCGTTACCGGCGGCAGGTGCTCGCGCTCAAGCAGTACTTCGTCGGCCAGAACTGCACCGTGCTCCTGCTCGACGACTGCGCCGCGACCGAGCACGGGCTGCACGTGCACACGCTCGTGCACGGCACGGTCTCGCTGGGGCAGATGAACCCGGAGTACGGCGGCGACCGCCGGCGCCTGCGCATCACCAAGTTCCGCGGCCGGCGGTTCGCCAGCGGCTACCACGACTACCGCATCGAGACCGGCGGATTGCGCGTGTACCCGCGGCTGGTCGCGGCCGACTACCGGCGCGACACCGAACAGACGAACGTCGGCAGCGGGTCGCCCGAACTGGACTTGCTGCTGGGTGGCGGCCTGCACCGCGGCACCAGCACGCTGCTCATCGGCGCGGCCGGCACGGGCAAGTCGACGCTTGCGACGCTGTGCTGCCTCGCGGCCGCCGAGCGCGGCGAACGCGCGGCGATCTTCACGTTCGACGAGACCGTGCGTTCGCTCAGTACCCGCTCGCGCGGCCTCGGGCTGGACCTCGAGACCCACGTCGACGCCGGACGCATCATCGTGGAATCGATCGACCCCGCCGAGCTGTCGCCGGGCGAGTTCGCGCATCGCATCCGGCGCGCCGTGGAAGAGCAGGGCGTCACCACCGTGGTGATCGACAGCCTCAACGGCTACCTGAGCGCGATGCAGGAAGAGCGTTTCGTGCTGGTGCAACTGCATGAACTGCTGGCCTTCCTCGCGCACCACGGCGTGGTCACGCTGCTCATCAGCGCGCAGCAGGGCCTGATCGGGCAGATGCAGAATCCGCTGGATGTCAGCTACCTCGCCGACTCGGTGGTCCTGCTGCGTTACTTTGAACACGAGGGCGAGGTGCGCCAGGCGATCTCGGTGCTCAAGAAGCGCACCGGCGGCCACGAACGCACGATCCGGCCGATGTCGTTCAGCAGCGAAGGCGTGGCGATCGGCGAGCCGCTGCGGCAGTTCCGCGGCGTGCTCACCGGCGTGCCGTACGACCGCAACGAAGGCCCCGCCGGGTCGAACAAGTGAAACGCCCCGGGCCCGACCCCGCCGCCGAGACCCGGCTGCTTCTGCTGCTGCCCACGCAGCGCGACTGCAGCCTCACCGCCGAGCTGCTCGAGCGCGAGGGCATCACGACGCAGGCCTGCGCCTCGCCGACGGAGCTGGAGCACGAACTCGAGCGCGGCGCCGGCGCGGTCTTCGTCTGCGAGGAACTGCTCGTCTGCGGCGCGCAGGCGGTGCTCGCGCGCGCGATCGCGCGGCAGCCGCGCTGGTCCGACCTGCCGGTGCTGATCCTCGCCCGCGAAGGCGGCGATTCGCGCATCGCGCCCGACGCGCTCGCCGAGCTCGGCAACGTGATGCTGATGGAGCGCCCACTGCGCATCGCCGCGCTGGGCAGCAACGTGCGCACGGCGCTGCGTGCGCGCGAGCGCCAGTACCAGATCCGTCGCCAGCTCGACGACCTCGCGCAGGCGCGCGACGCGCTCGCGGAGACGGCCCGGCGCAAGGACCAGTTTCTCGCGATGCTCGGCCACGAGCTGCGCAACCCGCTCGCGCCGGTGCGCAATGCGCTGCACCTGTTGATGGCCGATGGGCACCTCGTCGACGAGGACGTCGAGCTGTGCGGCATGATGAAACGGCAGGTCGACCATATGGTGCGGCTGGTCGACGACCTGATCGACGTCTCGCGGATCTCGCGCGGCACCATCGAGCTGCGCCGCGAGAACCTCGACCTCGCTGCGGTGCTCGGGCATGCGATCGAACAGAGCCGTCCGCTGGTGGAAGCCGGCGGCCATGCGCTTGACATCGAACTGCCGGCCGAGCCGCTGCGCGTGCATGCCGATCCGGTGCGCCTCGCGCAGGTGTTCGCGAACCTGCTCAACAACGCCGCCAAGTATGCGGAGCCCAACGGTCGGATCGTGGTCCGCGCCGAGCGCGATCGCCGGCAGGTGCGCATCCGCGTGCGCGACCACGGCATCGGCATCGAGCCGGAGATGCTGCCGCACGTCTTCGAGCTGTTCACGCAGGGCCGTCGCGAGGCGCATCGCGCGCACGACGGCCTCGGCATCGGCCTGACCCTCGTGCGCAACATCGTCGACATGCACGGCGGACGCGTCGCCGCGCACAGCGACGGTCGCGGCAAGGGCTCGGAGTTCGTGGTGGTGCTGCCCCTCGCGCCCGCGAATGTGCGGGCCGCTCCGGCACCGCCGGCGCGCTCCGCGTCCGCTGGCGCGACGCGACGCGTGCTGGTCGTCGACGACAACGCCGACGCCGCCGAGTCGATGGGCATGGTGCTCGAGCTGCTGGGTCTGGAGCACCGCATCGCCTACGACGGGCCGACCGCGCTCGAGGCCGTGGAAACGTTCACGCCGGACGTCGTCCTCCTCGACATCGGCATGCCCGGCATGGACGGCTACGAAGTCGCCCGCCGGCTCCGCGGCGATCCGGCGAAATCGGCGTTGCGGCTCATCGCGCTGACCGGCTGGAGCCAGCCGCAGGACCGCGAACGCAGTCGCGCGGCCGGCTTCGACCACCACCTCAGCAAGCCGGTGGACATCGGCGCCCTGCAGTCGCTGCTGGACGATTCGACGCCGGCCGCGCGCATGCGGCCGGTCGCCAGCGCGGCGCGCGCGGCCGCGCGCTGATCAGCCGCGCGTGCCGGTCTGCGCGTCGCGCAGTGCCGACTCGACCGATTCGCGGATGACGTCGATGACGTTGCGCGCGGCGCCGTCCACGTCCGGCAGGTTCTCGAGCATGTCGCGGAACAGCCGCTCTCGGTCGATGCCGGTCTGCCGCGACACCGCTTCCGTCGTTGCGAGGATGGCCACCGCCACGCCCACCGACATCTCGCCGAGCGCCTGGCCGACTGCCTGTGCGACCGCGGCCGCGAGTTCGTTCTGGTCCATCGTCGTCTCCATCGGACGGGGCATCCGTCCGCGCCGGCCACTATAGGCACGGCGCGCGCAAGGCGATGACGACGCGATCAGCCGCCGCTCGAATCGGCGACGGTGCGTACCACGGGTGCGTCGTGCGCGACCTTGGGCTCGGCGGTGGCGGCCGTACCAGCGGGGGGCGCGGATGTCGCGGCCTGCGCGGCGGCGCGTTCGCGGGCGACGCGGGTCAGCTCGGCGATCGCGACGCCGAAACGGCTGTGCGCGCGTGCCGGCGTGGCGGCGGGCGCCGACGCGGGATCGGGCGTCGCGACCTTGGGCGTCGCGGTCTGGGCGAGGGCGGGCGCGGCGATCGCGCAGAGCAGGACGGGCAGGATGCGGCGCATGGTGGACCTCGCGGTCGGACTCGACGGCGCGAGGCTAGGCGTCGACAGCGGGCGCGACGGTGAAAACCGCCGCATGGATCCGGCCGTGCCCGCCGCCCGTACGGGAACGGCTCAGGCTCGTGCGCGCGGCGTGAGGAACGTCACGAAAAAGGCCCGGCAGTGCCGGGCCTTTTCGATTACCAGACCTTCACCCGCTTGTCGGGCGCGAGGTACATCGCCTGCTCGGGCTTCACCGCGAACGCGTCGTACCAGGCGTCGATGTTGCGCACCGTCATCGCGCGATACCGGCCCGGCGAATGCACGTCGGTCAGCACCGCGTTCCGCATCGCCGCGTCGCGGTACTTGCCGCGCCACGCCTGCGCGAAGCCGAGGAAGAAACGTTGCTCGGGCGTGAAGCCCTCGAGCGTCTGCGCCGGCTTGCCCTGCTGCGACAGGCGATACGCATCCAGCGCCGTCGCGAGCCCGGCCACGTCGGCGATGTTCTCGCCGAGGTTGAGCTTGCCGTTGATCGACAGGTCCGGGAACGGCTTGTATGCGCTGAACTGCGCCGCGAGCGCCTGGCCGGCCGCATCGAACTTGGTGAAGTCCGCCGGCGTCCACCAGTTGTGCAGGCGGCCGGTCGGGTCGAACAGCGCGCCCGTGTTGTCGAACGAGTGGCTGATCTCATGGCCGATCACCGAACCGATCGCGCCGTAGTTCACCGCGTCGTCGGCGTTCGGGTCGAAGAACGGCGGCTGCAGGATCGCCGCCGGGAAGATCAGGCGGTTCTCCAGCGGAATGTTCACCGCGTTGATCGTCTGCGGCGTCATGTACCACTCGTCGTGCGTAACCTTCGCGCCGAGCTTGGCGAGCGCCTGCTTGTACTCGAACTGCTCGGCCCGCTCCGCATTTCCGAGGGCGTCGTCGGGCTTGACCTCCAGCGCGCCGTAATCGCGCCAGGTATCGGGATACGCCACGGCGACCTGCAGGTTGTCGATCTTCGCCTTTGCAGCCGCCTTGGTCTGAGCGCTCATCCAGGCGAGCGCGTCGATGCGCTTGCCGAACGCAGCGACGATGTTCTTCACCATCGTCTCCGCGCGCGCCTTCGTCTTCGGGTCGACGTAGCGCCTGACGTACTCGTGGCCGACGGACTCGCCGAGAACATTGCTGGTCATCGACACCGCGCGCTTCCAGCGATCGCGCTGCTGCGGGGTGCCGTTGAGCGTCTTCCCGTAGAACGCGAACTGCTCGTCGGCGAACGCCTTGGGCAGGTAGGGCGAGGCGCGGTCCACCGCGTGGAAGGCGAGGTAGTCCTTCCAGGTATCGAGCGGCTGCGTGGCCGCGAGCTTCGAGATGCCCGCCACCGCCGACGGCTGCCAGACGATGAAGTTCTCCTGGTTGGAGAGGCCCGCGGCCTGCATGAACGTGGTCCAGTCCAGCCCCGGCGCCTTCTTCGCGAAGTCGGCCTGCGTCCATGGGTTGTTGCCGCGCTGCACGTCGTTGGTCTGCTCCTGCGTGGCGTGTACGCGCGCGATCTCGGTCTCGAGCGCGACGATGCGCTGCGCCTTCGCGGCGGCGTCGGCGACGCCGGCGAGTTCGAGCACCTTCTGCACGTGCGCCTGGTAAGCCTGCTTGATCTCCGCGCTGCGCCCGCCCTCGAGATAGAAACTGCGGTCGGGCAGGCCGAGGCCGCCCTGGATCAAGTACGGAACGTTGCGCGACGGGTCGTTGACGTCCTGGTTGATCCAGACGCCGAACGGGCGGTCGGTGAAGTAATCGGTGTTGTTGAGCAGGTCGACGTCGGCGCGAAGCTGCGCGCCGAACTCCTGCGCCAGCGCCTTGGTGTCCGCGATCGCGGCGATGGCATCGAGGCGCGGCTTGAGCGGTGCGATGCCCTTGCCCTCGATGCCCGCCTCGTCCATGAACGCGGTGTAGTAGTCGCCGACCTTGCGCAGATCGCCGGTGGCGGCCTTGTCCTTGGCGGCGCCCTCCACGAGGTCGCGCACCTGCTTCTCGGTGTCCAGCGAGATGCGGGTGAAGCTGTTGAAACTGGAGCGATCGGCCGGGATCTCGGTCGACTTCATCCAGTTGCCGTTCGCATGCATGTAGAAGTCGTCGCCCGGCGCGACCGAGCGGTCCATGCCCGCGGTGTCGAAGCCGAAGCTGCCGAGCACCGGCTTGGTCGATGTCGCAGGCGCGGGCTTGGCGCCAGCGGCCTTCGGTGCCTGCGTCGGCGGTGCATTGCAGGCACCGAGCCCGGAGACGAGCACGGTGGAGACGGCGATGGACAGCAGGCGACGCGACATCGGGGTCATGGCGGTTCCGGTGGAGGGGGACCGCCCGAGCGTAACGCGTCACTGCCGCCCGCCGCACGGGGCGCCGGTCATGCGCCCTGCTGCGTTCAGCGCTCGCTGATGATGAAGCTGCCGAACGAGACGCCGAGCTCGACGCCGTGCCCCTTGCCGGTGAGCGCGAGCGAGACGGGCCCCTTCGTCACCACCTGCGCCTTCGCCGCCTTGCCCGCGGCCGCATTGGCCTCGCCGGTCGCATAGCCGCCGAGCACGTCGCGGATGTTCGAGACGCCCGCGAACTTGCCGATGCCGTCGCGGATCTCGGACTTGCCGAAGGTGAGGCCGCCGCCCTTGGCGTCGATCTTCACCGCGAGCGTCTGACCGTTGGAGCAGCGCACCACGCCCTGGCCCGTCGAGTGCTTGTAGATCGCGCTCCAGCCCTTCATCGAAAAGCGGAGCGAACAGGAGAGGTCGCCCGCATGCGCCGCGGCGGGCGAGAGCATCGCGGTGAGCAGCAGGGCGACGGCGCAGGTGCGGACGTTCATGGCGGGGGCTCCCATCGGTTCGCCGCGAGTATGCCGCTTCGGGTGCGCCGCTGCGTCGGCGCGGGACGTTCAGTGGTGGCATCGCCCGGCGCGCACCGGCGTCCCAGCGACGGCATGTCGCGTCGACGTCCGACCCCGTACGATCCGGGATCCTCCGACCCGGTAGACCGCATGCCCCGTCCAGCCCGTCGCCTGCTTCCACTGCTGTGCGCCACGCTCCTCGCGACCAGCCTCGCCTTCGCCCAGACGGGCGCCGATGCCACGCCGCTCACCAGCGCGCAGGTGCCGTTGCCAGCCGACGTCGCGTTTCCGGGCACGCTCGCGATCCACGTCGACGCGACCGACCTCGCGCGCCGCATCGTGCGCATCCGCGAGGAGATCCCCGCGTCGACCGGGCGGCTCACGCTGCTCTATCCGCAGTGGCTGCCGGGTAACCACGGCCCGTCCGGCCCGCTCGACAAGATCGCAGGCCTGCGGATCACCGCGAACGGCCAGCCGCTCGCATGGACGCGCGATCCGCTCAACGTCTTCGCCTTCCACGTCGACGTGCCGGCCGGCGTCACCGTGGTCACCGCCGAGTACCAGTACCTGACGCCGACGGATCCCGCGCAGGGCCGCGTGGTGATGACGCCGAACCTGCTCAACCTGCAGTGGAACGCGCTCGTGCTCTACCCGGCCGGCCATTACGCGAGCCGCATCGACACCGCCGCCACCGTGAAGTACCCGGCGGGCTTCACCGCGGCCACCGCGCTCGACGTCGCCACCGCGACGGGCGACACCACCGTCTACCGCAACGTGCCCCTCGACGTCCTCGTCGACTCGCCGATCTACGCCGGTCGCTACGGCAAGGTGATCGACCTCGCGCCGGGCGCGAAGGTGCCGGTGCGCCTGAACGTCTTCGCGGATGCCCCGAAGTACCTCGAGGCCAAGCCCGAGCACATCGCCCTGCACCGGAAGATGGTCGAGCAGGCGCTCAAGCTCTACGGCGCGCAGCACTACGACCACTACGACTTCCTGTTCTCGCTGTCGAACCAGCTCGGCGGCAACGGCCTGGAGCACCAGCGCTCGAGCGAGAACGGCGAGGACCCGGGCTACTTCACCGACTACGACGCGAAGGTCGGCTTCGACGACCTGCTCGCGCACGAGTACACGCACTCCTGGAACGGCAAGTTCCGGCGCCCCGCCGACCTGTGGACGCCGAACTACAACGTGCCGATGCGCGACTCGCTGCTGTGGGTCTACGAAGGCCAGACGCAGTACTGGGGCAACGTGCTGACCGGCCGCTCCGGCATGCGCAACCTGCAGGCGTCGCTCGACAACCTCGCGCTCACCGCCGCGACGTACGCCGAGAACCGTCCGGGCCTCGCCTGGCGCGCGGTGCAGGACACGACCAACGATCCGATCATCGCGTCGCGCCGCCCGAAGTCGTACCGCAACTACCAGCTCGCCGAGGACTACTACTCCGCCGGCCAGATGATCTGGCTCGAGGCCGATGCGCGCATCCGCGCGAAGACCGGCGGCAAGCGCTCGCTCGACGACTTCGCGCGCGCCTTCTTCGGCGTCGACGACGGCGCGTGGAAGACGCAGCGCACCTACGACTTCGACGAAGTGGTGCGCACGCTCGACGGCGTGGTGAAGGACGACTGGGCGACCTTCCTGCGCGACCGCCTCGACGGCCGCACGCCGCTCACCGGCGGTCTCGAAGCCGCCGGCTGGCGCCTCGTCTTCAAGGACGAGCCGAACCGGGTGGCGAAGGCCGCGGCGAAGGAGGGCGGCGCGGACTTCGTGTATTCGCTTGGCCTGTCCATCGGCAAGGACGGCAAGGTGGCCGACGTGCGCTGGGACAGCCCGGCCTTCAACGCGGGCATCGGCACCGGCATGACGCTGGTCGCGGTCAACGATCGCGAGTACAGCAAGGACGCGCTCACCGACGCGGTGAAGGCCGCGAAGGCCGAGGCCGCGCCGATCCGCCTGATGGTGAAGACCTTCGACCGCTACCAGACGATCCCGGTCGACTACCACGGCGGCCTGCGCTATCCGCACCTCGAGCGGATTCCGGGCAAGGCCGACCTGCTGTCGTCGATCTACGCCGCCCGCCGCTGATCCGGCACGCGACGGCCGGCCTGCGCGGCCGGCCGTCGTCGCGGCATCGCCGTGTGTTCACGGCGATGCACTAGCGTTCGACCGACATTCCAAGGTCGACTGCATGAGCGCCCCATCGCCCTCCGAGCACGATCCGCACCTCAGCGAGCAGGAATCGCGCGACGTCGAGGAGAAGCAGTCGCCGACCGCGCATGTGCTGCACGAGACCGTGCGGCGTGCCGGCGATCGCGAACTGGAGCGCAGCGCCTCGGCGCTGCTGTGGTCGGCGATCGCGGCCGGGCTCTCGATGGGATTCTCGATGCTCGCGCCCGCGCTGATGCATGCGCGGATGGGCGGGACGGCGGCCACGCCGCTGCTCGCCGCGTTCGGTTACTCGATCGGCTTTTTGCTGGTGATCCTCGGCAAGCAGCAGCTGTTCACCGAAAACACGCTCACCGCGGTGCTGCCGGTGATGGCCAAGCCCGGCCTGCACAACCTGATGCGTCTGCTGCGCCTGTGGGGCCTGGTGTTCCTCGGCAACATGGTGGGCGTCGCGTTGTTCGCGTGGGCGATGGTGCACCTCGACGCGGCCGACCCGCAGACGCGGACCGAGATGGTGCACATGGGCACCCGGCTCATGAGCCTCACCGCACAGCAGATGTTCGTGCGCGGCATCTTCGCCGGCTGGCTGATCGCGATCTTGGTCTGGCTGCTGCCGGCCGCGGAGCATTCGAAGGTGGTGATCATCGCGGTGGTCACCGGCCTGATCGGCTTCGGCGAGCTCGCGCACGTCATCGTCGGCTCGGCCGAGGCGCTCTACCTCGTCTTCAGCCACATCCTGCCGTTCGGCGAGTTCGTCGGCCGGTTCCTGTTGCCGACGCTCGCCGGCAACCTGGTGGGCGGCAGCCTGATCTTCGCGCTCATCAGCCACGCGCAGGTGCGCAGCGACAGCCGCGAATAGCGGCGGTCAGTGGGGCCGCTCGGCATCCTTGGCGGCGCTGAGCGTGGCATCGGCGCGCAGGTAGACGGCGGCGGGCGATTCGTCCGGCGTCATGGCACGCGCGAAACCGTGCAGCATCCGCGCCCCCAGTTCGCGTTCCAGCGGCTCCAATCGCGCGCGTAGGGCCGCGATGGCGGCTTCCGGCGCATCGCCGTGGATCAGTGCGACGAATTCGCCGCTGCCGGTGACGCGATCCACCGTGTCGCCCGGCGCGAGCACGGTGGCGAGCACGCGATCGGCCTCCTGCAGCGTGCGCTCGACCAGCCGCTCGCCGCGCTGCTCGACCACGTCGGCGAACCGCTGCATCTGGAAGACGGCGATGCCGTAGGGCTGCAGTGCGGTGGCCGACGACGCGCCGGTCGCGTGCAGGACCGGCGCCAGCCGCAGTTCGCGCTCGAGATCGCGCCGCTCGCGCGTGCCCTCCATCAGGTTCATCGTGAGCCGCGCGAGGGATTCCAACGCCGCGCGCTGGTTGTCGTCGAGCGTGCGCGGCGCGTGGTCGATCACGCAGACCGTGCCGATCGCGGCGCCTCCGGGGGTCACCAGCGGCATGCCCGCGTAGAACCGCATCATCGGGCCGCCGGTCACCAGCGGGTTGTCGGCGAAGCGCGCATCGGCGGTCGTGTCCGGTACTTCCATCAGCCGGTCGGGCTGGCGGATGGCGTGGTCGCAGAACGCGATCTCGCGCGGCGTCTCGGGCAATTCCAGTCCGCGCCGCGCCTTGAACCATTGCCGGTCACGGTCGATCAGCGAGATCAGCGCGATCGGCGCATCGCAGAGCATCGACGCGAGGCGCGCGATGTCGTCGTAGGCGGCCTCGGGGAGGCTGTCGACCATGCGGTACAGGTCGAGTTCGCGCTGGCGATCGGCTTCGGGCGTCATGGGGGCTCCGGTGGGCGGGGACATGCGAGTGTCGCAAACGACCTGTTCGCATCGATGAACGAACGAGGCCGCGCGGCGCACGGATTCACGCGCCCCCCACCGCCGCCGGCAAGGATGAGGGCCTTCCCGTCGCATCGAGGTCCGCCATGCACGCCGTGCGCCCGCTCGCCACCGCCCTCTCCCTCGCGCTGCTCGCCGCGTGCACCGTCTCCAACAGCCCGACCGACGCCTCCGCTCCGCGCACAGCCGATACCGCACCTGCCACGGGCCCCGCGTCCGCGACCCCGGTGACCCCGGGCATGCAGGACGGCCAGCCGGGCGCGCCCGGAAGCACGCTGCCCGTCGCACCGGGCACGGCGATGCCCACGGAACCGCAGGTGGTCGCCGCCGCTGCCGACGCGCAGCTCGCGAAGGACGACCCGCTGCGCGCGCAGGTGCTGCTCGAGCGCGCCTTCTTCTCGCCCGGCGAGATCGACGGCCAGAAGGGCAGCAACATGCAGCGCGCGGTCAAGGCGTTCCAGACCGCGAATGCGATGAAGGCCACCGGCACGCTCGACACCGCGGCCTGGGACATGCTCAACCGCGACACCGCCCCGGTGCTGATCGAATACACCCTGACCGCCGACGACCTCGCCGGCCCGTTCGCGAAGACGCCGGCCAAGCCCGCCGAGATGTCGAAGCTCGACGCACTGCCGTACGAGTCGGCGCTCGAGAAGGTGGCCGAGAAGTTCCACATGAGTCCTGCGCTGCTCAAGAAGCTCAACCCCGGCGTGGACTTCGCTGCCGCGGACGCCGCGGCGGGGGCCACGTCGACGACCGGCGCAGCCACGACGAGCAAGCCTGCCGCGACGACGGCGAAGGGCGGTTCCGGCGGCGCGGGCGGGCAGGGCGCGACGAAGCCCGTGGCCGCCACGACCCCCGGCACGTCGGCCCCGGCGAACGCGGGCACCGCGGCGGGCAGTTCGGCGGCTGCCACGACCCCCGGCACCGCGACCACGGCCACCGGCCCCGTCGCCGCGGGCATGAAGATCACCGTGCTCAACGTGATGCCCGGCGAGCGCTTCCCGACGCCGGCGAAGATCGTCGTGGACAAGTCGGACTCGGCGCTGCTGCTCGTCGACGCCAGCGACAAGACGCTCGGTGCGTTCCCGGTCACCACCGGCAGCGCCCAGTTCCCGCTGCCGATCGGCGACTGGAAGGTCACCACCGTGCAGCAGAACCCGGTGTGGCACTTCGATCCGAAGCTCATCGCCGGCAGCAAGAAGACCGACAAGGAAGCCGACGTGCCGGCGGGCCCGAACAATCCGGTCGGCCTCGTCTGGATCGGCCTGACCAAGGAGCACTACGGCATCCACGGCGCGCCGCATCCCGACCGCATCGGCAAGACCGAGTCGAACGGCTGCATCCGCATGACCAACTGGAGCGTGCTCGCGCTGTCGAAGGTGGTGTCCGACGGCATGCAGGTGACGATGCGCGAGTGATCGCAATGCGCGGCCCGCCTTGCGGCGGGCCGTGCGCGACCGCACGCCGGCGTCGCATGCCCCGCCGCTAGACTGTCGGCCCGTTCCGACTTCCAGCCGCCATGCGACCGACGCCCGCCTTCCTGATCCTCGCCCTCGCGCTCGGCGGCTGCCGGCACGAGGGCGTTCGTCCGACGCCCGCCCCGGTGCCGACGGCGTCGGCCGCGGTCGCCGCCGACGACAATCTCAATGCCGTGCTGTGGATGCAGACGTCGCCCGAGTACCGCGCGAACGCGCTGCAGACCTATCGCGCCGCCACGCGCCAGCTCGACCGCGCGTTGAAGGACAGGCAATGGGACGCGCTCGACGCCAGCGAGCGCGCCAATGCCGCGCGCGGCCTGCCGCCCGCGGTGATCTTCGACGTCGACGAGACCGTGCTCGACAACTCCCCCTACCAGGCGCGCCTGGTCGCCGCCGGCACCGAGTTCGACGAGGCGCAATGGCAGGCCTGGGTGCGCGAGCAGAAGGCGACCGCCATCCCGGGCGTGCTCGAGTTCGCGAAGGCGGCGCAGGCCCGCGGCATCGCCCTGTTCTTCGTCTCCAACCGGGCCGTCCAGTTGAAGGAGGCGACGATCGCGAACCTCCGCGCGGTCGGCCTGCCGGTCAAGGACGACGCGTTCCTGGGCCTGGGCACCGCGGTGCCCGAATGCGAGCAGACCGGCAGCGACAAGACCTGCCGCCGGCAACTCGTCGGGCGCACGCATCGCGTGCTGATGCAGTTCGGCGACCAGCTGGGCGACTTCGTGCGCGTGCAGCCCAATACGCCCGCCGCGCGCGATGCGGTCTTCGAGACGCATGCGGCGTGGATCGGCGAGCGCTGGTGGATGCTGGCGAACCCCAGCTACGGCTCGTGGGAACCGGCGCTGTTCGACAACGAATACCGCAAGCCGCGCGATGCCCGCCGCGACGCCAAGCGCGCAGCGCTGAAGCTCGCGCGCTGACACGAAAAAGGCACGGGCGCTGGACGCCCGTGCCTCTCCGGACCCTGCAGGAGGCGCTTAGCGGCTGCCGCCGCGGCCGCCCTGGTTGCCGCCCTGGTTGCCACCGCCGCGGCTCGCCTCGCCGCCCTTGCGGCCGGCCTCGCGGGCCTCTTCCGACGTGAATTCATTCGCATTGCCGCTGCGGTGCGCGGCCTTGCCGCCTTCCGACGCGATCTCGCGCTGCTGCTGGTCGTCCATGGAGGCGAAGCCGCGTCCACCCTGGTTGTTGCCCTGGTTTCCGCCCTGGTTGCCACCGCGGTTGTTGCCACCCTGGTTACCGGCCATGTTCGACTCCTTCAACGTGCATCGTGGGAGAGAGAGAGGGCGCTTCTGCGCCCGCCTGCAGTCTCCCGGCGCCGCCGTAAGCGCCATGGCATGCGGGCGTGCAGGGCGGTTAACGGCGTTCACGCGGCTGAGCGGCCGTTCGGTCCACCGCTGAAGTCGCGACGGTCGATGCCGTTAACGACGGCGCGGGCGGCTCGGCCGGCCGCCAATCGCGGGCGCTGCCCGCATCACGTCGAGTGCGGGCTGCCGATGCACGACCACACGCCGTCGCCCGCGCCCAGACGCGCGGCCGGACCTTCGTCGAAGCGCCCCGCGCTTCGCGGGCGCGTGCCTGCATGAGCGGGGGCGCGCGCGGGTCCGCGACGCTGCGACGCCAGCTCGCCCTGGGGGTCGCGCTGCTGCAGGCGGTGCTGATGGCGGCCTTCGTCGCGCATGCCGTCGCGCGCCAGCACGCGACGCTGCGCGAGGCCAACACCGCCCATGCCGCGCACGTGGCCGGACGCGCGGCCGAGCGCATCGCGCCACTGCTGGCGGTGGGCGACCGCGATGCGGCCATCCGCGCCGCGTCGCTGCTGCTCGACGACGCCGACATCGCGGGCGTGGAGCTGCTCGGCGCCGACGACCGTTCCGTGTGGCGACGCGGCGCCGTCGGTGGGGAGCTCGTCATCCCGTTGCGGACCGGCGCGCGCGACCTGGGCGCACTGCGCGTGACTCCAGACGTGCAGGGGATCGAACGTGCCCTCCGCGCGAGCCTGCGCGACGGCCTGCTGTTCGCCGCCGGCGCGATCGCGCTCGGGCTGGTGCTCGCCGCGGCGCTCGCGCACGTGCTCACGCGACGCCTTTACCGGTTGCTCGAAGTCGCCGATGCGGTGCGCGAAGGCCGGCGCGACATGCGCGCGCCGCCGAGCCGCGTGCACGAGGTCGGCCGCCTCGTTGATTCGTTCAACGGCATGCTCGACGCGCTCGCCGAGCGCGAGCAGGCGCTCGCCGGGGCCAACGCGGACCTCGAGCGCGTCAACGGGGAACTCGAAGCGCGCGTCGAGGAGCGCACGGCGGAGCTCGCCGAGAGCGTGGCGAACCATCGCGCGATCCTCGAACAGGCGAACGACGCCTTCATCATGCTCGACGAGGACGGTCGCGTCGTCGAATGGAACCGTGCCGCGCGCACGATCTTCGGCTGGTCGCGCAGCCAGGCCTACGGCCGCCGCTTCTCCGAATTGCTCCTGCCCGACGAACGCCGCGCGGCGTTCGACGCGGACCTGCGCGACTTCGTCACCAGCGGGCAGACGCAGTGGATCGGCCGGCGTGTGGAGATCGCCACCCGCACGCGCGACGGCGTCGAGATCCCGGCCGAGATGTCGATGCGTTCGCGCTGGCGCGGCGACCGCCGCTACTTCGACGCCTTCCTGCGCGACATCAGCGAGCGCAAGCAGCTCGAGGTCTCACTCGCGCTGCAGGCGCTGCATGATTCGCTGACCGGCCTGCCCAATCGCCGGCTGCTGCTCGAATCGCTGCCGCGGGCGCTGCAGCGCGCCGACCGCTCGGGGAAGGCGCTCGGCGTGTACTTCATCGATCTCGACGGCTTCAAGCAGGTCAACGACCAGTTCGGCCACGAGGCGGGCGACGAGGTGCTGCGCGAGTTCGCCTGCCGCATCCGCGACACCGTGCGCGCCGTCGACATGGTCGCGCGGCTGGCCGGCGACGAGTTCGTCGTCGTCGCCGAAGCCTTCGCCGAGCCCGAATCGAACGCCGCCGTGGTCGCCGCCAAGCTGCTGCGCGTGGCCCATGCGCCGTACGTGGTCGGCGACCAGCCGCGTCACCTGTCGTCGAGCGTCGGCGTCTCGCTGTACCGGCCGCGCGACGGCCTCGATGCGGCGACGCTGCTCGCGCGGGCCGACCAGGCGATGTACGCCTCCAAGCGCGGCGGGAAAGGGCGCGCGACGCTGTGGGCGCCCGGGATCGCGCAGCCGAGCGCCAGCGTCGAAGCCTGAGCCGCGACACCGCCGATGCGGCGCGGCGGCTACGCTGCGCATCCTTTGAGGGAGTCCGCGATGAACCTGCCTGCGACCATGCCCGCGATCGCCGTGCGCGACGGCGCCGGCCCGGCGACCGCATTGCATCCGATCGTTGCCGATCGGCCGGAACCCGGTCCGGACCAGCTCCTGCTGCGCGTGATCGCCGCGGGCGTGAATCGGCCGGACCTGCTGCAGCGCGAGGGCCGCTATCCGGCGCCCCCGGGCGCACCGGCGACGCTCGGCCTCGAGGTCGCGGGCGAGGTGGTACGCGGCGTCGGCCGCTGGCGCGAGGGCGACGTGGTCTGCGCGCTGCTCGGCGGCGGTGGCTATGCCGGCTATGCGGTGGTGGATGCGCGCCACGCGCTGCCGGTGCCGGCCGGGCTCGACGCGGCGCATGCGGCCGCACTGCCCGAGACGGTGTTCACCGTCTACGCGAACGTCTTCGAGCATGGCGGCCTGAAGCCCGGCGAGACGCTGCTGGTGCACGGTGCGACGTCGGGCATCGGCGTGATGGCGATCCAGATGGCGAAGGCCCACGGCGCACGCGTGATCGCCACGGCGCGCAGTGCCGAAAAGGCGCGGGCGGCGCTGGCGCTCGGGGCGGACGCCGCGGTCGACACGACCGTCGACGACTTCGGCGTCGTCGCGAACGCGCACGGCGGTGTCGACGTCGCGCTCGACATGGTGGGTGCGCCGTACTTCGCGAAGACGCTCGAAGCGCTCAACACGGGCGGCCGGATCGTCTACATCGCCGCGCAGGGCGGCGACATGCTCGAGGTGCCGGTGTGGGCGCTGATGCGCAAGCGCGCGGTGCTCACGGGCTCGACGCTGCGCCCGCGCGACGCCGACGAGAAGGCGCGGCTCGCGGCCGAGGTCGAACGCGTCGTGTGGCCGTGGATCGCGCAGGGCCGCGTGCGCGCGGTGGTCGACCGCACCTTCCCGCTCGCCGACGCCGCGCAGGCGCACGCCTGGCTCGAATCCGGCCAGCACACGGGCAAGGTCGTGCTGCTGCCCTGATCAGCGATCGAAGGCGGCCTGGATCGCCTCGAGCCGCGCGCCGCGCGTCTCCACGCCGTGGCGCAGGATCATCAGCATCGATGCGGCCATCGGGATGGCGATCAGCACGGCCGACAGCGCGAACTGCCCGAAGAAGCCGAAGACGCCCAGTCCCGCGCCGAGGATGCCGCCGAGCTTCGAACTCGCGGCCACCACGCCCGAGCCGGTGCCGCGAAGGTGCACGGGGTAGATCTCGGCCGCGTAGGGAATGAGCATCGCGATCACGCCGCTCACGCTCACCAGCAGCGCCACCACGCCGGCCACCACCGCGGCCTGCGCGCGCACCTGCACCAGGTCCATCGCGGCGAGCGCCAGCAGCGACAGCACGGTGAGGCCGATGAACAGCACGAGCGCGCGGTAGCTGCTCCAGCGGTGGTAGAGCCAGACGACGGCGGCGATGCCCGGCAGTGCGTACACCGCCGACTTCGCCAGCAGCGCGCTCGTCGCCTTGGGATCGACGCCCAGCGCCGTGAGGTTCACCGGCAGCCACAGCAGCACGCCGAAGTTCACCAACCCCCATGCGATCCCGCAGACGACCAGTCCGGCGCTGATGCGCGCCTGGCGCCCGCGCAGCAACGTCATCAGGCCGCCGGCCGCATGCTGTTCGTCGATGACGGGCGGACCGGGATGCGAGGCGTCGTCCGGCTCGACCGCGTCGCTGCGCCCGCCCGAGAAGCGCGCGAGCACCGCGCGTGCGACGTGTTCGAGCCCGGCGCTCGACAGGAAGCGCGGCGATTCGGGGATGAAGCGGTTGAGGAAGATGATGATCGCGCCGGTGGGCAGCCCGAGCAGCCACAGCACGCGCCAGCTGAACATCGGCTCGAGCGTCGCCGCTGCGCCGGCCGCGAGCAGGTAGCCCGCCGAGGTGCCGACGCCGCCGAGCGCGACGAGCAGCCAGCCCCGGTGCGCGGCCGGGATCGTTTCGGCCATCAGCGTGAAGGTGATCGGCAGCAGCCCGCCGGCCGAGGCGCCCATCAGGAAGCACATCGCGAGGTTCCAGCCGAACGACGGCATGGCGCCGCAGATCGCGGTGCCGATGAACATCAGCGCCGACAACAGGATCGCGGCGCGACGCCCCGAAACGTCCGCGATGCGTCCCCAGACCACCGAGCCCACGGTCGTGCCCGTCAGCGCGCACAGTGCGAGCAGGCTCGCCGTCGGCTTCGCGATGTCGTACTCGGCGCTCATGCCGGGCACCACGAAGCCGAGCGTGGCGGGCTTCATCACGTCGATCGCGAGGGTCACCACCAGCACGCCGACGAGCTTCCAATGCTCGATGTTGAGCGGCACGCCGTCGGCGACATGGAAGCGCAGCGGTGCGCCCGCCGCCGCACGCGCCGCGCGCATGCGGGCGAGGCGCGGCATCAGGCCGTAGCAGGCGAAGGCCAGCCCGACCGGGATCGCGAGCATCCCGAGCACCATGTCGGTCGTCATCGGCATGCCCACCATCTGCCAGTGGGTGTGCCGCCCCATCATGAACATCGGCAGGTGCGCGAACACGCCGGCGGTGATCAGCAGGCTGCCGAGCCAGAAGGCCCAAGGATGGTGGAAGGAAATGCCGCTGGTCTTCATCGAACCCCCGTCGCAGGCGCGCAGTGTAGGGCGCGACCGCTGCGGAAGCTGCGCTAGCATCGCCGCACGCCCCGACCGACGCCGACGATGCTCCTCGCGCTCCCGCTCCTCGCCGCCGCCCTCGCGACCGCACCGGCCCGCGAGCCCGCGCCCGGGCCCGGTTGCTTCGATGCGCGCGAAGTCGCCGAGGTGGTGCAGGCGGACGACTACACGCTCGGCGTGCGGCTCCGCGACGAATCGCGCTTCCGCATCGACCTCGCCTCGCGCTGCGCCGCGGTGGACGATGCGCCCGCGCGGCTGGTGAGCCCGGGCGGCTGGATCTGCGGTCGGCCGGGCGTGGAGGCGGTGCAGGTGGGCGAGCGCATCTGCCGCGTGGCGCAGGCGCGTGCGATCGATCCGCGCGGCTTCGCGGCGCTCGCGATGGCGCGGCCGAAGGCGACGCGCGAGCTCGACCGCATCGAGGTCGTCGGCACGCGGCGGCGCGGCTTCACCGGCTCGCCCGCCTACTGCGTCGACACGCAGCACCTGCGCGGCTGGCACGAGGACGGCGACGGCATCATCGTCGAGGTCGGCCGCGTGCATTCGGGCGGCAACCGCTTCTACCGGCTCGAACTGGGCGGCTCCTGCCAGACGCTCGCCTCCAGCGCGCATCTCGTCCTGCAATCCGGCGTCGGTCAGAGCACGGTGTGCGGCTATCCGGGCGACCGCGCGCTGATCCGCAGCGAAGTGGCGCTCGGCGGCTACGAGGGCGACATCTATCGCCCGATCAGCGAGCGCAGCCTCGTCACCCGCGAAGGCTGTCCGGTCACCGCGGTGTATCCGATCGACCCGAAGGCGCGGCGGGCGGACTGATCAGTCCAGCACGACGATCGCATCGCCGCGCCGCACGGTGCCGGTGCCGCGCGGGATCAGGTTCATGCCGAACACGACGCCGGTGACGGGCGCGCCGGGTGGCGCACGCCGGTAGCGCGTCAGCGTGCGCAAGGGCTCGCCGTCCCGATCCCGCGTCATCGTCGCCGGGTCGATCGTGGTGAAGACGCACCGCGCGCAGGGCTTCACCGCCTCGAACTCGACCGGGCCGATGCGCACGCGGCGCCAGTGGTCTTCCGCATGCGGCGCGGCGCCGGCGACGACGAGGTTGGGGCGGAAGCGCACCATCGGCACGGGCGACGCGAGCCGCGCGTTCAGGCCGTCGAGCGCGGCCTGCGAGATCACGAGCAGTGGATACGCATCGGCGAAGCTCACCTCGTCGCCCCCGCGACCGAACAGCGGATCGACCGCCCGATGCGCCTCGGCATCCATGTGCACGAGCCGCGCGGGGATGCCCAGGTAGCCCGTGAGCCAGTCGGCCGCCGCGTCGCCTGCATCGCGCGCATCGACGGCGTCGCGCCAGATGGTCACCGCGCGACGCCGCGCGCCGGGGCCGGGCGCCGGCACGTGCAGCGGCGGCATGCCGGTGGCATCGAGCCACAGCCCGTCGTCGGCGGGAACCGCACGGATGCCCACCATTTCGGCGCGCTCGCGGGCGGTGATGAAGCGCCCGTCGTCGTCCACCGCGAGCCAGCGCCGATCGCCTTCCGGACCGCGGGCGGCGATGTCGAGCGCATCGACGTCGAGCTGCGCGCAGGACTTGAGCGGATGCAGGTGGAGCGAGGCGACGTGCATGGGCGGGCCCGCGGGTCGGGGCGCCATTATCGACGCGGTGGCATCAGCCGGGTGGACGCACGGCCTGCTTCTCGCTCTGCAGGCGTGCGAGTTCCAGCTGGTCGCGCTTCTCCTGCTGCTTGCGCAGCTCCTCCTTGCGGATCGCCTCGGCTTCCTCGGCGGTCGGCGCGGCATCCAGCGAGAGCGACAGCCCGGCCGCGGCGGTGGGCTCGCCGCGCGTGCTCTTGAGCTTGATGTTCAGGCGCAGCTCGTTGGCCGAATCGGCATTGCGGATCGCCTCGTCGTAGCCGATCACGCCGTCGTTGTAGAGCTCGAACAGCGCCCAGTCGAACGTGCGCATGCCGAGTTCGCGCGACTTGTTCATGATGCCCTTGAGCTCGTTGAACTCGCCCTTGAAGATCTTCTCGGCGATCGTCGGCGTGTTGATCAGGATCTCGATCGCCGCGGCTCGGCCCTTGCCGTCCTCCGTGCGCACGAGTCGCTGCGAGACGATCGCGCGCAGGTTGGCCGACAGGTCCATCAGCAGCTGCGTGCGCCGCTCCTCCGGGAAGAAGTTGATGATCCGCTCGATCGTCTGCGACGCGCTGTTGGCGTGCAGCGTCGACAGGCAGAGGTGGCCGGTTTCGGAGAACGCGATCGCGTGCTCCATCGTCTCGGCATCGCGGATCTCGCCGATCAGGATCACGTCCGGCGCCTGGCGCAACGTGTTCTTCAGCGCGTGGTGCCAGGAATGCGTATCGACGCCCACCTCGCGGTGCGTGATCAGCGACTTCTGCGAGGTATGCGCGTATTCCACCGGGTCCTCGACCGTGATGATGTGGCCCGCGCTCGTGCGGTTGCGGTGGTCGAGCATGGCGGCGAGCGAGGTCGACTTGCCCGAGCCCGTGCCGCCGACCACGAGGATCAGGCCGCGCTTCTGCATCACGAGGTCCTTGAGCACCTCGGGCAGTCGCAGCTTCTCGAAGTTCGGGATCTCCGCCGCGATCGTGCGCAGCACCATGCCGACGTGGCCCTGCTGCACGAAGACGTTGACGCGGAAGCGCGACACCCCGGGCAGGGCGATCGCGAAGTTGCACTCGAGCTGCTCGGCGAACTCCGCGCGCTGCTTGTCGTTCATCAGCGCGTCGGCGAGCTTCGCGGTGATCGCGCCGGTGAGCTTCTGCGGGCTCAGCGGCGCCATCTGTCCGTTGGACTTCATGCTCGGCGGGAAGTCGTGCGCGATGAACAGGTCGGAGCCGCCGGCTTTCGCCATCGCGGCCAGGAGCTTGTGCATGTAGTCGCGGGCCTGGTCTTCGGTGAGCTGGGTCATGCAGGGCGCGCGAGGGGACTACCCGCGGTATCGGCACGCGACGCGCGGGGTGAACGGCGTGCTCCGTGCGGTGCGCCGCAGTCTCGACATTCCGTCGCCGCCCGGTGGCGGAGACTCGGCGGGTCTCCCGAGGAACGCCGATGGACGCCAGCACGTTCAAGCAGGCCGCCGAATGGGTCAGCCTCACCGTCGACGCCGCCGGCACGCTGGTCATCGTGGCCGGCCTCGCCTGGGCGCTGTGGAGCTTCGTTACGCGACGCCACGAGCGGGCGCCGCCGAGCCTGCGCCCGGGCCGGCCGGACGAGACGGGCTACCGGCGCCTGCGCCAGGACGTAGGCCGCGGCATCCTGCTGGGCCTCGAGTTCATGGTCGCCGGCGACATCATCCGCACGGTCGCGGTGGAGCCGACGATCAACGGGCTCGTGGTGCTCGGCGGCATCGTGCTCATCCGCACATTCCTGAGCCTGTCGCTCGAGGTCGAACTGGAAGGCCGCTGGCCGTGGTCGCCCGCCCCGCGCGTACCGGCCGAGGCGCCGCCAACGCGGTCCGCCCCGTGAGCGTCGCGCCGTCCGGGCTTCGACGCCTTCGACGTCTGCGGCGGCTGCACGACCGCCTCGAGCTGCCGATGATCGTGCTGGCGTTCGTCTGGCTTGCGCTGTTCGTGGTGGAGACGGTGGCCGATCCGCTGCCGTGGCTCGGCGCGGTGAACTGGGCGATCTGGGGCCTGTTCCTGCTCGAGTTCGCGTTGGGCCTGGTGCTCGCGCCGGCCAAGGGCGCCTACCTGCGGCGCAACTGGCTGAAGGCGCTCGCGCTGGCGGCGCCCGCGTTGCGCCTGCTGCGCGTCTTCCGCGTGCTGCGCCTCGCGCGCGCGGCGGGCGTCATCCGCGGCACGCGCATGGTGCGCATCGTGAGTTCGCTCAACCGCGGCATGGGCGCGCTGGGCAAGAGCATCGGGCGGCGCGGCGCCGGCTACGTGAGCGCGCTGACCCTGCTGGTGACGTTCGCGGGCGCCGCGGGCATGTACGCCTTCGAGAACGACGGCGGCCACGCGGGCTTCCGCGACTTCGCCGACGCGCTGTGGTGGACCGCGATGATCATGACGACGATGGGCTCGGCGTACTGGCCGGAGACGGGCGCGGGCCGCGTGCTGTGCATCCTGCTCGCGCTGTATTCGTTCGCCGTGTTCGGCTACGTCACGGCGGTGCTGGCGAGCTTCTTCGTCGGCCGCGACATCGGTCGCGACGGCGGCGAGGCCGACCTCGCGCAGGTGCTGGCGGAACTGCGCGCCCTGCGCGAGCGCCTCGGGCCACCGGCGGAACCCGGCCCGCCGGGCTGACGCGTCAGCCGGCGTCGGCGACCTGCAGGTACGGCTCGACGGTGCCCTGCAGCTTGAGCGTCATCGGCTGCCCGCGACGATCGCGCGCGCGGCCCGCGGCAACGCGGATCCAGCCCTCGCTCACGCAGTACTCCTCGACGTCCTGCCGGTCGCGGCCGTTGAAGCGGATGCCGATGCCGCGCTCGAGCAGGGCGGCGTCGTGGAAGGGGCTCCGCGGATCGGTGGCGAGGCGGTCGGGCAGGGTGTCGGTCATGGCGGATCGGTCGGGCGGAACGGACCGGCATTATCGCCCACCATGACCAATTGCCCGCGCCGTCTCGGGGATCGGACCGATAGCCTCGGCGGATGAGCGCTCCGTCCTACCGCCTGCAGCTCGAGCCGCGCGAGCACTACCTGTTCGCCCGTGTCGAGGGGCCCGAGGACACCCTCGAGGTCTCGATGGCCTACTGGACCGAGATCGAGGCCGCCTGCCGCGCGCGCGGCGAACGGCGCCTGCTGGTGGTCGAGGCCCTTGCGGGCAACGCCGCGCCGATGGACATGGAGCAGGTGGTCGGGGCACTGCTCGGCATGGGGTTCCACGACATCCGCGTCGCCTTCGTGGACGCGACCGAGGACGCCGCCCTGCTGGTCAGCGCCGAGCTCCGCGCCCAGCGCGCAGGGCTGGTGGGACGGGTCTTCCGGCGTGTCGACGAGGCCGAGCAGTGGCTGCTCGCCGACCTCGAAGCGGGGGCCGCGGACCCGGTTCCGGCGGCGCTGGAACCTCCGGCCCGCTGAAGAAGCGACGGGCGGACGTTGCAATTGGGGGAGACACCCTCTACGGTAGCTGAGCTGCTCCGGGGGTCACCGTGACCTGTGACCCGATGCTGTAGATCGCTGATCCGCTCCATCGTTGCTAGATCACTCCTTGTGAACAGCGCCATCGCCGCCTCGTGCGGCACCATCAATATGTTCCAGGAGTTACACAATGTCCCGTGAAGTCGGCACCGTGAAGTGGTTCAACGACGCCAAGGGTTTTGGCTTTATCAGCCGTGAGAATGGCGAAGACGTGTTCGTCCATTTCCGCGCGATCCAGACCCAGGGCTTCAAGAGCCTGAAGGAAGGCCAGAAGGTCTCCTTCACCGTGACGCAGGGCCAGAAGGGCCTGCAGGCCGAAGCCGTCCAGCCGGAGTAATCCGCGGACGACCTTCCGGTCGCACGTTGCAAAAGCCCGGCTTCGGCCGGGCTTTTCTTTTGGCGCCTCAGCGCACCTCGATCCGCGCGCCGCCCACGGCCCGCGCCGCGGCGAGCGCCCGACCCGCCGCATCCAGGGCCGTATGCCCCGAGCTGCCGCGCTCGACCGTCGCCAGCCCGATGCTGAGGGTCACCGGCACGCCCGACGCGGGGTTGCCCGCCAGCTCCGACAGGCGCACGCACTGCGCCAGCGCGCGCGACGGCGGCATCGGCATCAGCAGCGCGAACCCACGCCCGATCCGCGCGAGCCGGCCTTCGGCGACCGTGCCCTGGCGCAGTGTCGCGGCCAGCGCCTGCAGGTTCTCCTCGACGCCTGCGAGCCCGTGGACTTCCTCCAGCATCGCCATTTCGTCGATCTCGATCCGCGCGATCTGCAGGTCGCCGGTGGCGCCCGCGGCCGCGATTTCCGCATCGACGAGCGCCGCGAAGGCCGAGGGCCCGGGCAGGCAGGTGAGCGGGTCGATGAGGCCGAGCGGCGCCGCGTCGGGCGCGTGCAGGCGCAACAGCTCGTCGTGGCGGGCGAGCTGTCCGGTGAACCAGTCGCGCTCGCGCAGGTGCAGCTGCAGCAGCCGGCTGGCGCGGCGCAGCTCGATCATCCGGGCGACCTGCCGCGCCAGCGCCTGCAGCGTCTCGACCTGCGGCTGGGTGAGCGATCGCGGCTCGCGGTCGAGCACGCACACCGTGCCCACCGGCATGCCGTCGGCCTCGATCGGCGCGCCGGCGTAGAAGCGGAAGCCGTTCTCGGTGACCAGCGGATTGCCGGAGAAGCGCGGATCGGCGGCGGCGTCCTCGACGATCAGCGGGTCGCGCGGGTCGAGGATCGCGTGCGCGCAGAACGAGATCTCGCGCGACGTCTGCTCGACGTCGAGGCCCACGCGGGCCTTGAACCACTGCCGGTCGGCGTCGACCAGCGAGATCGTCGCCGTCGGCGCGCGGCAGACGGTCGCCGCGATGCGCACGATGTCGTCGTAGTCGTCCTCGGGCGGCGTGTCGAGGATCCCGAGGGCCTCGAGCAGGGCCTGGCGGGACAGTTCGTTGGCGGGCAGCGCGGCAGCGACCATGGCGGTCCCCGGGAAGGCGGAGGGCAGGTTAACGGGCGGGACGTCGCGGGCGTAGCAGGGGTTTCCCCCACGACCGCCGTGCGATGCGTCAGGTGTGACGGGCGTCGCGCCCGGGCGGGCCGTCGAGCCGCACGGCGTCGCCGCCCGCGTGCTTCGCCACGTACATGCGGCGGTCGGCCTGCGTGATCAGCGCCTCGGCCGAGGCGACGCCGGGCGGATGCACGACCACGCCGATGCTCGCCGACACGCTGGCCGTCGCCGTGCCCAGGTCGACCGGCGCGCCGAGCGCGAGCCGGATCTTCTCCGCGACCCGCCGTGCATGGGTCTCGGCATCGCGCACGTTCTCGAGCACCACGACGAATTCGTCGCCGCCCAGGCGCGCGACGATGTCGGTGCGCCGCACCGCGCCGACCAGCCGCGCCGCGCATTCGCGCAGCAGTGCGTCGCCCGCGTCGTGCCCGTGCGCGTCGTTGACCTGCTTGAAGCGGTCGAGGTCGAGGAACATCACCACGATCGCGCCGTTCTGCCGCGTGCTGCGGTCGATCGCGCGGGGCAGGCGCTCCATCAGGCCGCGGCGGTTTGGCAGGCCGGTCAGCGCATCCTGGCGCGCTTGGTTCTCCAGCGCCGTCATCAGCCGCTGCAGCTCCAGGGTGCGCGAGGCGACCTTCGCTTCCAGCTCCTCGTGCGCGCGCTGCAGCGCGGCCTCGGCGGCCTTGCGCGCGTCGATGTCCTCGACCACGAGGATGAAATGCACCGGCGCGCCGCTCGCGTCGTGCCGCACCGAAACGGTCTGCCGCGACCAGAAGGGCACGCCGTCCGCGCGCAACAGGCGTGCCTCGAGGTCGAGCGTCTCGCAGTCGCCCGCGAGCAGCCGCGCGAGGCCGGAGGCGTCCGGTGCGCGGTCGTCGGGATGCACGAGGTCGAGCACGGTGCGGCCCGCGAGCGCGTCGAGGTCGCGGCCGAGCAACTCCGCGAGGCGCCGGTTGATGCGCAGCCAGCGGCCGTCGAGGTCGACGTGCGCCATGCCGACCGCGGTCTGCTCGAAGGCGAGGCGGAACCGCTCCTCGCTGTCGACGAGCGCCGAGGCCGCGGCCTCGCGTTCGGTGACGTCCTGCACCAGCGACAGGATGGACGCGAGCTGGCCCGCGCCGTCGAACAGCGCGGAGTCGAACCATTCGCAGGCGAGCAGGCGGCCGTCGCGCGTGCGCATGCGCACCGGGTGCACGTGGCGCGTGAGCTCGTGGTCGCGCAGCCGGGCGATCGCGGCGTCCACCGACGCGCACGCCTCGTGGTCGAGGAAGGGCCACTCGCCAGGGCCGCGGCCGAGCACCTCGTCCTCGCGCCAGCCCAGCATCTCGCGCGCGCGCTGCGACCAGTGCTGGATGCGCAGGTCGCGGTCCCATTCGATGGTGGCGAGCGGCGAGTTGTCGGCATGCAGCTGCAGGCGTGCGAGCGCGCGGTCGAGCTCGTGCGTGCGTTGCGTGATGCGGCGCTCCAGCTCGTCGCGATGGCGCAGCAGCGCATCACGCGCGCGCACCTGGTCGGTGACGTCGCGGGCGGTGCAGTACAGGCGCGCCACGTCGAACTCGCGCACCTGCCATTCGATCCAGCGATAGCCGCCGTAGCGCGAGCGCAGCCGGCAGCGGAAGGTCGCATCGACCTGGCCGGCGCGCACGTCGGCGAGCACGGCCAGCGCGCGCTCGCGATCGTCCTGGTGGACGAAGCCGGCGAGGCGGTGGCCGACCAGTTCGCGTTGCGGATAGCCGAGCGTCGCCTGCCAGGCCGGGTTGACCTCGACCAGCCGGTCGCGGGCATCGACGAAGGCGAGCAGGTCGGGCGTGAGCGCGAAGAAGGCGTCGCGCTCGGCGACGGCACGGGCGTACGGCGCGTGGTCCTCGCCGTGCACGATGAAGGCGGTCGCGCGGCCGTGGCCGTCGCGCAGCGGCAGCAGGTCGAGCACCGGCTGCCCGGGGCCGTGCCCGGGCTCGAGGTGCAGTCGCGGGCGACCGCCGGCGAGCAGTTCGTCGATCGCATCGGTCTGCGCCGCGCCGGCGACGTCCCGCAGCGTCGGCAGCCCGTCGCCGCCGAGCAACGCGCGAAGCGCCGGGTTGGCGTGCAGCCAGCAGCCGGACACATCGACGCAGCCGAGACCGAACGGCGCCGCGTCGAACGTGTCGCGCAGGAGGTCGACGAGGCGCGCGTCACGCAGGTCGGCGGGTGCGGTGCTCATCGAAGGCGTGTGCCGACCGCCCGCGCGCGGGCCCGCACCGATCGCGGCTGCGACGGGAGTTTCATTGCGATGCCGTGCCTCCGCCGGTCCCCTGCGGAAAAGGGTGGGGCGACCGGCGGCCAAGATCAAGCCGCGTGCCGCGTGCCGCGGCTCAGGCCGGGGGCGGCGAATGCACCGTGTCGGACGCACCCGGCATGGGGCGCGGGGACAGCTCGTGGCGGTCGAGGTGGCGGACGTCGGCGATCTGGCTGAGGAACAGGTCGACCCAGCCCGCCTGCATCGGCGCGTCCAGCGCGGGCTGCTCGATGCGCACCGTGCCGTTGGTGCCCTCGCGACCGTCCGCGTCGAAGAACTGCATGGTCATCGGTCGGCCCGAGACGATCCCCTCGAAGACGCGCCCGTCGTCCAGGGTGAGCCGAACGGCCTGGCCGTTCGGCAGGTCGAACAGCATCGCCTGCAGGCGGTCGATGTCGTTCCGGTCGGTGTAGACGTGGGGAGCGATGCGCATGGGACCTCCGGGTGAGCCGATCCTCGCGCCCGGCCGGGCAAGTCGCGGTGAACGCGGCCGCTTCACGCCGGACGCAACGGCCGCTGTGCAGCATCGGCGGCAGGACCTGGAGATGCCGGCATGCTGCGATACCTGCTCGTATTCGTGATCGGTGCGCTGCTGGGCGCGAACGTCGCCTGGTACTACGCACGGCCCGCGGCGACGCCGTGCCCGCAGGCGCCTGCCGCGGCCGCGATGCCCACGCCGGCGCCGGCGGCCTCGACCGCCGCGCCGGCCGTCGCAGCGCCCACCGCGCCGGTGACGTCCGCCGCCACGACACCGCCCGCAGCGGCGGTGCCCACCGCGTTGCCGCCGCCGACGATCGCGGCCAGTGGACTCGTGATTCCCGTCGCCGGCGTGCGCCCGGCGCAGCTCGTCGACACCTATACCCAGAGCCGCGGCGAGGGGCGGGTGCACGAGGCGATCGACATCATGGCGCCGGCCGGCACGCCCGTCGTGGCGGCGGTGGACGGGCCGGTGGCCAAGCTCTTCACCAGCGTGCGCGGCGGGATCACCGTCTACCAGTTCGACACCACCGGCACCCGCGTCTACTACTACGCCCACCTGCAGGGCTATGCGCCCGGACTCGCGCAGGGCCAGGTGCTCAAGCAGGGCCAGCTGCTCGGCTACGTCGGAAGCACGGGCGATGCGAGCCCGGAGGGCCCGCACCTGCACTTCAGCGTGGGCGACCTCGGACCGGAGAAGCAGTGGTCCAAGTCGACGCCCGTGAATCCGTACCCGCTGCTCGCCCGGTGACCGCCGCTCAGTGCAGGGTCTGCGGCCGGGCGTCGAAGCGCCGCGCGTAGTCGCGCTCGTCCGCCACCTGCTCGACGAAGGCATCGTCGACGTCGGGCGCGCCGTACACGGCGTAGGCGATGTCGCCGCCCTCGCGCACGCCCACCTGCCGCAGGCTGTAGCGGGGCGCGCCGCCGCCGGTGTTCTCGGGGTAATGCCGGGGCGGCTGGGGGCCGTCCAGGTCCATCTCGCTGTTGTCGACCACGCCGCCTACGAAAAGTGCACGGACCATGTCGCCTCCACGGGGTTGGGTCGTTCCGAGGGTGGGCGCGGGCATGTTCGATGGCGATGAAGCGGGCGTTGTCGAGGCGGCAACACGCCGCGGCGCCTAGACTGTCGGCCCCTCCCGGACCCCCGCCCGTGCACGCCGATCCCGCCCTCGACGCCCTGTTCCTTCCCTTCGACGACGGCACGCTGCCGCCCCCCACGGGCGGCGCCTTCCTCGGCGCGCGGGCGGGGATGGCCCTCCAGCGCTGGTCCGGCGCCGGCCTCGCCTGCGAGCAGGACTACCGCCCGCTCGCCATCGGCCTGGAGCGGGCCGGCGTCGACGTCGCCGAGCAGATCGCCCCGCCGGCGACGTTCCCGACCGTGCTGGTGCTGCCGCCGCGCCAGCGCGAGCAGTCGCGGGCGATGCTGGCGCGCGCGGTGCGGCTCGCCGGTGCGGACGGCCGCGTCGTCGCCTGCGCCGCCAACACTTCCGGCGCCCGCTCGATGCAGGACGATCTGGCCGCGCTGGCAGGCGAGGTCGGCGTCGCCAGCAAGCACAAATGCCGGGTCGTCTGGACGCAGCCGGGCGCGACGCCGACCGCGCTCGTCGACGCCTGGCTCGCGCTCGATGCGCCGCGGACGATTCAGGGCGGCGAGCTGCTGAGCCGCCCCGGCCTGTTCGCCTGGGACCGGGTGGACCCGGCGTCGGCCCTGCTCGCCTCGCACCTGCCGGCCGACCTCGCCGGCCGCGCCGCCGACCTCGGCGCCGGCTGGGGCTATCTCGCCATCGAACTGCTCGCACGCAACCCGGGCCTCGTCGCGCTCGACGCCTACGAGGCGCAGCGCAGCGCCCTGCCGCTGCTCGCCGCGAACCTCGCGCGCCGCGCACCGAACGTTGCGATCAGCACGCACTGGGCCGACGTCACCGCGGGCATCGACGGCCGCTTCGACGCCATCGTGAGCAATCCGCCGTTCCACGCCGGCGACCGCGTCGATCGCCCGGACCTCGGACGCCGCTTCATCGAAGTCGCCTCCGCTGCGCTCGTGCCCGGCGGCCGCTTCTTCATGGTCGCCAACCGCCACCTGCCGTACGAGGCCACGCTCGCCGCGCACTTCCGCGAGGTGCGCCAGCTGGCCGACGGGCGCGGCTTCAAGGCCTACGAGGCGCGTCGATGAAGCTGCTGCGGCTGGTCGCGAACCTCGGCTACGGCTCGCGCAGGCAGGTGCAGGCCATGTTCCGCGAAGGCCGCATCACCGACGCGGCCGGCGACGTGCTGTATGCCGACGACGTGCGCGACGCCGGCGACGTGCGCATCGACGGCGAACCGCTGGATCCCGCGCCCGGCCTGATCCTCATGCTGCACAAGCCGCTCGGCGCGACGTGCTCGACGAAGGACGCCGGCCGGCTCGTGTACGACTACCTGCCGCCGCGGTTCCGCCTTCGCGATCCGGTCGTCTCCACGGTGGGCCGGCTCGACCGCGACACCAGTGGCCTGCTGCTGATGACCGACGATGGCGCGCTGCTGCACCGGATCATCTCGCCGAAACAGCACGTGCCGAAGGTCTACGAGGCGACGCTCGCGAGCGACCTGCGCGGCGACGAGGCGGCCCTGTTCGCGAGCGGCACGCTGATGCTCGACAACGAGACCACGCCGCTCGCCCCCGCGGCGCTCGAGGTGATCGACGCCCGCCATGCGCGGCTGACGATCACCGAAGGCCGCTACCACCAGGTCCGCCGCATGTTCGCGGCGGTGGGCAACCACGTCGAGGCGCTGCATCGCAGCCGCGTCGGCGCGCTCGGGCTCGGCGACCTGCCGACCGGGCAGTGGCGGATGCTGGACCCCTCGGACGTGGACGCGATCTTCGCGGGCTGAGTCAGACCGCGCGGCGCTGCAGCTGGAAGATCGCGTCGATGCCGGTGCCCAGGGCCTCGGCGATCAGGAAGGCCACCTCGAGCGAGGGCGAGTACTTCTCGCCCTCGATGGCGATCACCGTCTGCCGGGTGATGCCGGCGGCGTCGGCGAGGTCCTGCTGCGTGATTCCGGCATCCTGCCGGAGTTGCTTGAGCCGGTTGGTCAGCCGCCGCGTCGACTTGCCCACGTCAGCCGCCCCGCCGGTACAGCGCGAGCCGCGTCGCGACCTCGACGACGTGCGAGACCACCAGCGCGCCGAACAGCACGTGCACGAAGGCGAAGTTGCCGGGCACCTGCAGCGCGACCGCGAGCGCCGCGAACACGCCGACCGCCAAGACATGGCCGCCGATCCGCGCCGCGCGCAGGCCGATCAGCGTGTCGCGTTCGTCCGCCTGCACGCCGCGCTCCAGTGCGCGCCGTCCGAGGACCGCGAGCACGACGTGGCCGGCCACCTGAAGCATCACCAGCGCAACGACGGCCGTGATGAAGCGCGCGATGTCGGCCGGGCCGACGTCCGCGCCGTGCCCGGGCAGGACGTCGGCGAAATAGCGGCCATAGACCAGCAACACCGTCGCCAGCACGACCCACTGGCTCCGTTCCTTCCACGACATCGGCATGCTCATCCCCGTCCTCCTGTGTATGAAAAAGCTTACATCGGAGTCTGCGCCGGCCCGGATTCGGATGTCAAGAAAAACTTACATCAGTCGTCCGATAGGAGCCGGCGGAAGCCGTCCGCGCCGAGTCGCCGCATCGTCGCGATGTTGCGCTCGACGATGGCGTCCGGGTCGGGATACGCCGCCACGGCGCGGTCGATGCTCGACTCGCGCAGCAGGTGCAGGGTCGGGTAGGGCGTGCGGTTGGTGCAGTTCGACGGATCGTCCGCGGGCTCGCCGGCGAAGACGTAGTCCGGGTGGAAGCTCGCGACCTGCAGCACGCCTTCGAGCCCGAGCATGCGCACGGTGAGGTCGGCCAATGCGAGGAAGTCGTTGTAGTCGAGGAAGTCGCGCAGCACGTGCGGGTGCACGATCAGCGTGGTGTCCAGCACGTCGGCCGGCGTGTCGGCCAGCCGGCGCAATTCGCCTTCGAGTTCGTCGCGCAAGGCCTCGGTATCGCGCGCCGGGCTCAGCACGAAGCGCACCTGGCGCTTCACGTGCACCGCCTTCGCGAACGGGCACAGGTTGAGCCCGATCACCGCGCGCTCGAGCCAGCGTCGCGTCGCGGCGATCTCGACGGGCTCGGGCGCCTGCATCAGTCGCGGAAGTTGTCGAACTGCAGCGGACGCTCGAACTCCATCCCGCGCAGCAGCTGCATCGCCGCCTGCAGGTCGTCGCGTTTCTTGCCGGTCACGCGCAGCTTGTCGCCATTGATCTGGCTGTCGACCTTGAGCTTCGCGTCCTTGATCGCACCTTGGATCTTCTTCGCGAGGTCGCGCTCGATGCCCTGCTTGACGAGCACCGCCTGGCGCGCGCCCGCGAGGTTGGTCAGCACCTCCTTGAACTCCAGGCAGCGCGCATCGATGCCCCGGGCGATCAGCCGCGCGCGCAGGATGTCGTTCATCTGCTTGAGCTGGAAGTCGCTCGGCGCCGACAGGTTCACCGTGGCGTCGTCGAGCGCGAACGTGGCCTCCAGGCCCTTGAAGTCGAAGCGCGTGGAGAGTTCGCGGTTCGCCTGGTCGATGGCATTGGTCAGCTCGTGGGTGTCGACTTCCGAGACGATGTCGAAGGAGGGCATGCGGGCTCCGGCGTGGGCGGGCGGGGCGTGAAGTGTAAGGGGCGCCCAGAAACGGCAATTTGTGACGCGTGTTGTCAGTCGGTTCAAGAAGCGACGGCTAGGCTCCGCGGACGCCGCCCTCCGGCCGCCGACCCAGGACTGCCCATGAACCGATTCCCCCATCTCCTGCCGCGCGTGCTCGCCAGCGCGCTCGTCCTCGCCGCCGGTGCCGGCGTCTCCGCCACCGCCTTCGCCCAGGACGATGCGACCGTCGTCCAGCAGGCCACGATGCCGAAGAGCCGCCTCGTCGAGCGCTATGCCGACCTCGCCGGGTCGACCGACGCCGCCTCGCGCCTGGTCAACCAGCTCCGCACCGGCGGCGACTTCACGGTCACCGAAACCGTCACCACCACCGTCACCAATGCGGACGGCACGACGTCCACGCAGACCTCGACGGTCGATCGCACGGTGCCGAACGCGGCCGGCCCGATGGGCTGGGGCGAAGTGAACATCACCCTGTCCCTCGCGCAGGCGCTGGTCGACGGCGGCAAATTCGCCGAGCTGCAGTCCGCGCTGTCGGGCACTGCGGCCACGACCACCAACCCGGACGGCACCACGACGACCGCGACGTCCGGCGGCGTGCTCGCGATGCGGGCCGACGGCATGGGCTGGGGCGCGATCGCCAAGAAGCTCGGCTTCAACCTCGGCACGTTGATGAGCGCGTCCAACCGCAACGCGACGGCCACCGCCGCCGCCAAGGCCGGCAAGGGCACGACCACGGCCTCGGCGAAGACCACGACGGACCATGGCAAGCCGGCCGTGACCGGCAAGGCGCTCGCCTCGACCAAGACCGACCGCGTCGCGGCCGTCACGCCGCCGAGCCGTCCGGAGAAGGTCGAGCGCCCGGTGCGTCCGGAGCAGGTCGAGCGTCCGACCCGCCCCGAGCGTCCGACCAAGCCCGAGCGCGGCGGCCGCGGCTGAGCGACGCCGTCTCCACGTCCCAACCGGCGTCATCGGCGCCGGTCTTTTTTTTCCCGTTTCGAGGATCCCGAATGAGCAAGACCCTCCTGGCCTGCGCACTCCTGCTGGCCGCCGGTGCCGCACACGCCGAAGACGGCTTCAGCCTCGGCGTGGGCGTCGACTACACGAGCGGCAAGTACGGCAGCGACACCACCACCCGCATCCTGCAGGTGCCGGTGAGCGGCAAGTACACGACGGGCAACTGGGCGTTCAAGGCGAGCCTGCCGTGGATGCGCGTCGAGGGCGATGCGAACGTCGTGCCGGGGCTGGGCTCGATCGTCAACCTCAATCCGGTCGGGCGCGGCCGCGGGGGCGCGGGTACGGGCACCGGCACCACGGCGCCGGCGAATGACAGCGCGAGCGGGCTCGGCGACCTGCGGCTGGCCGCGACGTACTCGCTGCCCACCACGAGCGGCCTCGGCGTCGACCTGACCGCGAACGCGAAGCTGGCGACCGCCGACGAGGACAAGGGCCTGGGCACCGGCGCCAACGACTACGGCGTCGCCGTCGACCTCTATCGCGACGTCGGCGGCACGACGCTGTTCGGCGGCGCCGGCTACACCTGGCTCGGCAGCTCCGACTACATCGACGTCGACGCGGTCGCCAATGCGAACGTCGGCGTGAGCCGGAAGCTCGGCACGGGCTCCAGCGTCGGCGTCGTCTACGACTGGCGCGAAGCCGCGACGACCACGACCGATCCGCGCAGCGAGCTCACCGGTTTCGTGACGATGCCGACCGGCACGAAGAACCAGCTCCAGGTCTACGCGACCAAGGGCTTCAGCGACGGCAGCCCCGACTGGGGTGCGGGCGTGAGCTGGACCGCGGGCTTCTGACCTCCCGACGTACCGTGCACGGCCGGGGCGCGACGCTCCGGCCATGCCCCTGATCCTCCCGCTCGCGCTGCTCGTCATCGTCGTCGCGTTCGGCGCGGTGTTGGGGCTCGTCGGCCTCGTCCGCCGGCCGTTCCGCGCGCCGGCGTGGCAGCCCGTGTTCGGCTGGATGCTGACGCTCCGGGCCGTGCTGGTCGGCCTCGGGTTGGCGATCGCGCTCGGCGTGGTCGCCTGGCGCCATCCGGAGGCGATGGGCGCGCTCGGCTTCGGGCTGGCGGCCGGCATCGTGCTCGGCACCGGCTCGGCCACCAGCGCGCACCTGCAGGCGGGCTCGACGTGGACCCTGCAACGCCCCCGGCGCCTGTTCGCGGTGCTCGTCGCGCTCGCCGTCCTCGGCCGTGCCATCGCCAGCGCGATCGACCTGGTCGCCGGACGCGACCCGACCGGCTTGCTGCCGATGCTGGGCGGACTGCTGGGCGGCTACGCGCTCGCGCATGCGGTGGTGCTGCGCGTGCGGCTCCGCCGCTTCGGGCGGTTGCACCGCACGGGCTGACATCGCACCTTAGGCGGCCCCACGAGGTCGCCGCCGATGACGTCCCACCCCGCACGGTCCGTGCTGATGATGCTGGCCGCCGTCGCGAGTTTCTCGTTGATGGACGCCGGGCTCAAGCAGCTCAGCGCGCACTATCCGACGTTCCAGGTCGCCGCGCTGCGCGGCGCGGCATCGCTTCCCCTGGTGCTCGCGTGGGCGCTCGCGCGCGGCGGCTGGCGCCCCCTGTTCCGCGTGCGCTGGCCGTTGCACCTGCTGCGCGGGGTCATCGGCGTCACGATGATGGCGTCCTTCGTCTACGCGCTGAAAACGCTCCCGCTCTCGACCGCGTATTCGATCTTCTTCGTCGCGCCGCTGCTGGTCACCGCGCTCTCGGTGCCGGTGCTCGGCGAGCGTGTGGGCCCCCGGCGATGGGCCGCGATCGGCGTGGGCCTGCTCGGCACGCTCGTGCTGCTGCGGCCCACCGGCGAGGGCCTCGTCAGCCTCGCCGCGCTCGCCGTGCTGCTGTCCGCGGGGATGTATGCGATCGGCGCGATCAGCGTGCGCGTGCTGGCGCGCACCGACAGCACGCAGGCGATGATGGTCTGGCTGCTCGCCTCGATGGCGCTGGGGGCCGGTGCGCTCGCCGCGCCCGACTGGCAGCCCGTGCACGGCGGGGACGGGCTGCTGATCCTCGGCGTCGGCATCGCGGGCGCGCTCGGCCAGTACGCGGTGACCGAGGCCTTCCGCCTCGGCGAGGCCTCGCTGATCGCACCGCTCGAATACACCGCGCTCGTCTGGGGCGTCGTCCTCGATCGCGTCGTCTGGGGGGTGCTGCCCGACCGCACCACCTGGCTCGGCGCGGCGATCATCGTCGGCAGCGGGCTCTACCTGCTCCGCCGCGAGCGCGTGCGGTCCGCGGAGATCGTTACGACGCCGTAAAGCCGACCAGCGGCAGCAGCGCGGCCCGCCGCGCGCCGCATCCTCCGGGCTCCCATCCGCACGGAGGCATTCCATGAGCCGCATCACGAAGATCCTGTCCGTCGCCGTCCTGGCCGCCGCGGTCCTGCCGCAGGCCACGTTCGCCGCGCCGCCGTCCCGCAGCGTGCAGGCCGAGCGCCGCGGCCTCGACCTCCTGCCGAGCCGACAGGCCCTGCGCCTGTCGCGCGCGGCCAAGACCGCCGTCGCGCCGGGCATGGCGGGCGCGACCGTCGCGGTCGCCGACGTCGGCGACGTGGACTCGTTCGGCCGCACGCTCAAGTGGCTCGGGGTGACGCAGGCGGCGATCACGCTCGATTCGAGCTGCGATCCCGCTTCGACCGACCCCTGCCAGGTCATCGCGCCCGCGGGCCCCACGAGCTTCGCCTTCACCGACGCCGCCCGCATCAGCCTGCCGGGCAAGGCCACCAATTCGCTGCTCTGCTACTGGTTCTCGCCGCTCATCAACGTCACCTACAGCAATCCGGGCACGACCAGCGCGGTCTCGATGCTGCGCTACACGCCGACGCTGACCGTCGAGAACCCCGTGCTGGCCGACCCGGCGTTGATCGATCCGACCACCGGCGTGGCCTTCGGCGGTCGCCTGACGACGAGCATGTCGTCATCCGAGATGTTCCAGGTGCCGCTGCCGCCGGGCACCACGATCAGCGAACGGTCGCGCGACTCCGCCGTCTGCATCGCCGGCTTCCTGAGCCGCCGCACGCTCACCGACACGTTCGGGCTGACGTCCGCACAGGTCGACGAGTTCTTCAAGAAGCCCACGACCGTGCGGCTCAACGTCAGCGGTCAGGTGCGCGGCGTGAGCTTCGCCTCGCTGATCTTCGGCCTGCGCATCATCGGCGACTGAAGCCCCGGCGCTTGGTGGGGTCGGGCGGCGGCAGCGGCGGCGGCCCGCCCTCACCGTAGAAGCGCTGGCAGGTATCGCACCAGAACGCGCGCCGCTCCTTCTTGCCGAGGTGCCGGCAGAAGCTGAGCGGCGCGCCGTCGCGCGGGCAGGTCTTCTTCGCATGCACCTGCCAGTGCTTGCGCAACGTGTATTCGAGCTTCCAGCGGTAGAAGTCGAAGCTGTAGTCGCGCGCCTCGCGGATCATCTCGCCGAGCTTGCGCGAGGGCAGGTCGCCGACGCGCGTCTGCGGATGCACGCGCACCCGGTGCAACACCTCGTTCTTGATGATGTTGCCGACACCCGCGAAGACGTCCTGCTCCAGCAGGGCGTCGGCGACGATCGTGTCGGGCATCGCCGTCAGCTTGCGGCGGGCCTTGCGCGGGCTCCATTCGTCTGCCATCACGTCGGCCGACCAGTCGTAGACCTCGTCGAGCGGCTCCTCGATGAAGCGCACCGAACACGAATAGAAGTTCAGTTCGCGCTTGCGCGTCAGCCGCAGCGACAGCCGCGGGACCTTCTCCTCCTTCCGCTCGTCGATGCAGTAGCTGCCGAACATCAGCATGTGGATGCGCACGGCGAAGTCGCCGAAATCCATCAGGAAGTGCTTGCCCCACGTGTGCACCCTGCGCAGGCGGGAGCCGGTGATGCGCGCGAGGTCCTGCTTGCTGTTGCCGGTCGTCTCGAGCACCTTCAGCCCGACCAGGGGCTCGGCGCGCTCGCGCAGGATCACCAGCGAGGGACCTTCGGGCATCGGCTACTTCCCCAAGGTCGCGACGCTGCCCTGCAGCGCCGCCGCGAGCGCGGCATCGCCGCTCAGCATGTCGGTCCAGCGCAGCTCCAGGCCCTTTCGTCGTCCCTTCTGCACCAGTCGCAGGCCGTCGGGATCGACGGTGAGCGTGTAGGCCTGCCCGTCGACCTCGAGTTCGCGACGCAGCGGCCCGTCGAGTTTGGTGGTCATGCGCGTTCTCCAGCGACGACACGAGGCTAGCGGCGGCGATCCGCAGGACGCGTGAATCCCCACCGCAACGAAGGACGGGCCCCGCAGGGCCCGTCCGGGGTGTCGCATTCGAGTGGTTACCAGCGCGTGCCGATGCCCACGCCGACCACGACCGGGTTGGCCTTGACCTCGCCGGCCTTCACGCCGTTGAGCGAAACGTCCGAACTGCCGTGCAGGTAGCGCAGGTCGCCGCGTGCGA
The DNA here is from genome assembly GCF_047159895.1 of Lysobacter xanthus. Taxonomy (NCBI): domain Bacteria; kingdom Pseudomonadati; phylum Pseudomonadota; class Gammaproteobacteria; order Lysobacterales; family Lysobacteraceae; genus Lysobacter; species Lysobacter xanthus. Next base: position 23,446 of record NZ_BAAGAB020000001.1, on the reverse strand, counting down.
ACCAGTGCTCGCCGAGGTTGAGGTCGGCGCCCACGGTCGCCATCGGGCCGTTCGTGGTCTCCACGCCGATCCGCTGGCCGGCGAGCGCGCCGCCCGCCTGTGCCGTCTCGTTGTCGTAGTTCATCTGGTAGTAGCCCAGGCCCACGAACGGTCGGACCGTGCGGTCGGGCGAGCCGAAGTGGTACTGGCCGCTGACCGCGTAGGGCTGCGCATCCACGCTGGCGACCTTGCCGGCCGCGGTGGTGACGCGATGGCCCGTCTTGTCGGCGCCCCAGGCTTCGACCGCGATGTTGTCGTTGACGAACCAGCTCGCGCCGAGCGTGGCCGTGGCCTCGCCGTCGAGGTCGGCGCGGGCGCCGGCGACGTCGGCATGGCCCGTCGGGTGATCCAGCGCGACACCGCCGACGATGGCGATGCGCTTGCCGCTGGCGGAGCCCGCGTCCTGTGCGAAGGCGCACGGAGCGAGGGCGAGAGTGCCCAGAAGGGCAAGGGTGAGATGACGTTTCATGGAGTGGCCTCCTTGTAATCGTTTGCAGAAGCGACCGGTGCCACCGATCGGCGAGGCTCAACCTACCCTCCGCGTACTGAACCTCGCTTGCCCCGCGGACGGCCGCCTTGACGCCCGCGAAACCACCGCTTCGCTAGCCCGCGCGCCGGACGCCGGCGCACGGTTGGCGTCGTCACGCGCAGAGGCGAGAATGGACGTTTGGCGATATTCGCCGCGGAGCCCTGCATGGCTGAGCTGAAGGAAGCACGCGTTCCCGACATCGGCGGCTACGACGGCGTCCCCGTCATCGAGCTGCTGGTCGCGGTGGGCGACACGGTGAGCGCCGACCAGGGCCTGCTCACGCTCGAGTCCGACAAGGCGACGATGGAAGTGCCGGCGCCGTTCGCCGGTACCGTGCGCGAGATCAGCGTCAAGGTCGGCGACAAGGTGGCCGAAGGCAGCCTCGTCGCGATGATCGAGCCGGCCGGCGATGCCGCCGCCCCGAGCGCGCCCTCGCGCGACGGTGCACGCCCGGCCGCCGACACCGCGCAGGTCGCGACCTCGCCTGCGCAGCCCCGACCGTCCGAGACGCCCGACCGCGTCGAGCCGGTGGCGACCTCGGGCACGCCCGACAAGCTCGCGCAGCGCGAGATCGCCACGCATGCCGCTGCGCCGCCCGTCGCCTCGGCGCCGATGCCCGCGGTCGAGCCGCGCACGCCGCCGGTCACCTTCGACGCCGGCGAGCTGATGCCCGACAGCGTCCCGTACGCGAGCCCCGCGGTGCGCCTGTTCGCGCGCGAGCTCGGCGTCGACCTGTCGCGCGTCAAGGGCAGCGCCAAGGGCGGTCGCATCACGAAGGAGGACGTCCAGGGCCACGTGAAGCAGGTGATGTCGGGTGCCGCAGCGCCGGCGGCGTCGGCTGGCGCACCCTCGCTGGGCGGCGGGCTCAACCTGCTGCCGTGGCCGAAGGTCGACTTCGCGAAGTTCGGCGAAATCGAGACGCGCGAACTCTCCCGCATCAAGAAGCTGTCCGGCGCGAACCTCGCGCGCAACTGGGCGATGATCCCGCACGTCACGCAGCATGACGATGCCGACATCACCGACCTCGAGGCGCTGCGCGTCGCGCTCAACAAAGAGAACGAGAAGAGCGGCGTCAAGGTGACGATGCTCGCCTTCCTCATGAAGGCCGTGGTCTCGGCGCTCAAGAAGTATCCGGACTTCAATGCCTCGCTCGACGAGACGGGCGAGAAGCTCGTGCTCAAGAAGTACTTCCACATCGGCTTCGCCGCCGATACGCCGAACGGGCTCGTCGTTCCGGTGATCCGCGACGTCGACCGCAAGGGCGTGGTCGAGCTCGCGCAGGAAACCAGCGAACTGGCGAAGAAGGCGCGTGACGGCAAGCTCGGCCCTGCCGACATGTCCGGTGGCTGCTTCTCGATCAGCTCGCTGGGCGGCATCGGCGGCACGAGCTTCACGCCGATCGTCAATGCGCCCGAAGTCGCGATCCTCGGCGTCTCCAGGTCGGCGATCCGCCCGGTGTGGGACGGCGCCGCCTTCCAGCCGCGCATGATCCTGCCGCTGTCGCTGTCGTACGACCACCGCGTGATCGACGGCGCCTCGGCCGCGCGATTCACCGCCTACCTCGCGCAGCTGATGGCCGACATGCGTCGCGTGCTGCTCTGACGATGGCGCAGGGCGCGGCGGCGCGAGAGCTCGACCGGGCCGGCGATCGCGTGCGCGACGCCGCCCACGACGGCTGGCAGGGCCTGCAGCCGCTGCTCGACTACGAGCTGCTGCACGTCGCCGGGCTCGACCTGACCGTCGGCGGGCTCGCCGCCTCGATCCTGCTGCTGGTGGTCGCCCTCGTTGGCTCGCGGCTCGCCTCGCGCGCGCTCTGCCGCTATGGCGAGCGCAACGGCGCGAACGCGGCGTCCATCTACACGATGAGCCGCGTGCTGCGCTACGCGATGCTGCTCGTCGGCGTGCTGCTCGCGCTGGAAGTCGCGGGCATTCCGGTGTCGAAGTTCACGCTGTTCGCCGGCGCCTTCAGCGTCGGGCTCGGCTTCGGCCTGCAGGCGATCTTCAACAACTTCGTCTCCGGCCTCATCCTTCTGTTCGACCGCTCGATCAAGGTGGGCGACTTCGTCGAACTCGAGTCCGGCGTGCATGGCATCGTGCGCGACATCAAGATCCGGGCGACGCGCATCAGCACCAATGACAACCTCAACGTGCTGGTGCCGAATTCGGAATTCGTCAGCGGTCGCGTCGTCAACTGGACGCTGCTCGAGACGACGCGACGCATGCACATCCCGTTCGGCGTCGCCTACGGCACGGACAAGGAAGTGGTGAAGCGCGCGGCGCTCGAGGCCGCGGCCGACGTGCCGTTCACCCTCGCCAACGACGGCGCGCGCGGCCCACAGGTCTGGCTGGTCGGCTTCGGGGAGAGCGCGCTGCAGTTCGAGCTCGTGGTCTGGCTCAACGCCGAGGCCACCAAGCGCCCGTCGGCGGTCAAGGCCGCGTATTACTGGGCACTGCACACCGCACTGATGCACCACGGCGTCGAACTGCCATTCCCGCAGCGCGATCTCAACCTGCGCAGCGTGCTGGGCCGCACCGGTGCCGATGCCGCCCTGTTGCTGCGCGGCGACGTCGGCGCGGTGCCGCCCGACGCGCCCAGCCACGAGCCGCCGCCGCCGACGCGCCGTGAGCGCGCCGCGCTCGCGGACAACGATGCGCAGCACGACGTCGAACGCGACGTGCTCGAAGAACCCCCTGCCGATCCGCGAACGCCGATCGAGCCCCCACGTGACGAGGAATCCCGATGAGCCGCCAGATCGAAGTGAAAGTGCCCGACATCGGAGGCTACGACGACGTGCCGGTGATCGAGCTGCTGGTCGCCGTGGGCGACACGATCGCGAAGGACCAGGGCCTCGCGACGCTGGAGTCGGACAAGGCCACGATGGAGGTGCCGTCGTCGGAGGCCGGCGTCGTGCGCGAGCTGCGCATCAAGGTCGGCGACAAGGTGTCCGAGGGCAGCGTCATCGCGGTGCTGGAGGTCGTCGGCGAGAGCGCAGCGCCCGCACCGGCCGCAGCGTCGCAGTCGCCGGTGCAGGCCGCATCCGCGGCGGCCGGCAGCGATGCCAAGGGCTATGGCGACACGAAGCCCGCGCCCGCATCGGGCAGCGCGCCCGCCTCGGCGGGTCCTGCACCCGGGGCCGCCGCACCGACCGGCCGCAAGGCCGACGTCGAGTGCCGGATGCTCGTCCTGGGCGCAGGTCCGGGCGGCTACACCGCGGCGTTCCGCGCGGCCGACCTCGGCCTCGACACGGTCTTGGTCGAGCGCTACGCGAGCCTCGGCGGCGTGTGCCTCAACGTAGGCTGCATCCCGTCGAAGGCGCTGCTGCATGCCGCGGCCGTGATCGACGAGGCGCAGCACGCCACGGATTACGGCATCACCTTCGGCGCGCCGCGCATCGAGCTCGATGCCCTACGTACGTACAAGGAAAAGGTGGTCGGCCAGCTCACCAAAGGCCTCGCCGGGATGGCGAAGCAACGCAAGGTGCGCGTGGTGCAGGGCACGGGCCGCTTCGTCTCGCCGAACGAGGTGGAAGTGCAGGGCGAGTCCGGCACGCAGCTCATCCGCTTCGAGCAGTGCATCGTCGCGGCGGGCTCGCAGGCGGTGAAGCTGCCCATGTTCCCGTGGGGCGACGAACGCATCATGGATTCGACCGATGCGCTGGAACTCGCGGAGATCCCGAAATCGCTGCTGGTCGTGGGCGGCGGCATCATCGGCATGGAGATGGCGACGGTGTATCGCGCGCTCGGCGCGCAGGTCACGGTCGTCGAGCTCGGCCCGCAGCTGATGCCGGGCGCGGACCTCGACCTCGTCAAGCCGCTGGCCGACCGCCTGAAGAAGCAGGGCGTCGTCGTGCACCTGGAGGTCAAGGCCACCGGCGTCGAGGCGACCGATGCGGGCATCCGCGTCACCTTCGAAGGCGCGAAGGCGCCCGAACCGCAGACCTACGACCGCGTGCTCGTCGCCGTCGGTCGCTCGCCCAACGGCGCGAAGCTCGGCGCGGAGGCCGCGGGCGTCGCGGTGTCCGATCGCGGCTTCATTCCGGTCGACCGCCAGATGCGCACGAACGTGCCGCACATCTTCGCGATCGGCGACATCGTCGGGAACCCGATGCTCGCGCACAAGGCGACGCACGAGGCCAAGCTCGCCGCGGAAGTCGCGGCGGGCGAGAAGCGCGAGTGGGTTGCCCGGGTGATCCCGTCGGTGGCGTACACCGATCCCGAGATCGCCTGGGTCGGCGTCACGGAGAACGAGGCGAAGGCCAAGGGCCTGAAGGTCGGCGTCGGCAAGTTCCCGTGGGCCGCGAGCGGCCGCGCGATCGGCATCGGTCGCACCGAGGGCTTCACGAAGCTGGTCTTCGACGAGGCGAGCCATCGCGTCATTGGCGGCGGCATCGTCGGCGTGCACGCGGGCGACCTGATCGCGGAGGTCGCCCTCGCGATCGAGATGGGCTGCGAGGTCGCCGACATCGGCATGACCATCCATCCGCATCCCACCCTCAGCGAGTCGGTCGGCATGGCGGCCGAAGTCTTTGAAGGCACGATCACCGACCTCTACATCCCGAAGAAGAAGTGATGCGTACGGTCGGCCTCATCGGTGGGATGAGCTGGGAGTCGACGCTCCCGTACTACCGGCTGGTCAACGAGCGTGTGCGCGAGCGACTCGGTGGCCTGCATTCGGCGAAGCTGCTGCTCTACAGCGTCGACTTCGCCGAGGTCGAGGCGATGCAGCGCACGGCGACTGGGACGCGGCCGACGCGCTGATGGTCGATGCGGCGCGTCGCCTGCAGGCAGGGGGCGCGCAGTGCATCGCGATCTGCATGAACACGATGCATCGCTCGGCGCCTGCGATCGAAGCCGCCGTCGACCTGCCGCTGCTGCATATCGCCGACGCCACCGCGCATGCGGTGCGCGCTGCAGGGCTGTCGCGGATCGGGCTGCTCGGCACGCGCTTCACGATGGAGCAGCCGTTCCACCGCGAACGGCTGGAGCGCGCCGGTCTCGACGTGCTCGTGCCGGACGAGGCCCAACGTGCGGACGTGCACCGGGTGATCTACGACGAACTTTGCCGCGGCCGGGTCGAGCCCGCCTCGCGCGAGCGCTACCGCGGCGTGATGGCTGCGCTGGTGGAACGCGGCGCGCAGGGCATCGTCCTGGGCTGCACGGAGATCGGCCTGCTGGTGGGCGAGGGTGATGCGAGCGTGCCGCTGTTCGACACCACCGCGATCCACGCCCGCGCGATCGCCGACTGGGCGCTGGCCGGCTGAGGCCGCGGCGGACGAAAAAAAGCCCCGGCGGGGCCGGGGCGAGTGTCGCGCGGAGTGCGCCGACGACGAGGGGAAGCGACGTCAGCCGCGCGGACGTGGATCGGACCGCACGCGTGGGGGAAGGTTCCGGCGGGCGACAGCTCGCGGTTCCCGCGCCAGAAGCGTGGCTCGCCTGCAGGGGCCGGGCCGGCTGCCGTCCGTAGTTCCCGGCCTCGGCCGGTCCGACCCGTCGCGGTGTCGGCGCCGCGGAAGGGTGCGAAGCGTGCTCCCCCGTCCCGCGCCCGCCTCGCGCCCTGACAAGCGCGCTGGATCCCGCGCCCCGGGCCGGACGAGGCGGCTTCGGCCCCCGGGTCCAAAGGGCGAGACGTCCCGCCCGTGGCTTCCGCCGGTTGCCGCTCATTCTCACGCGATCTATACTTCCGGGGCTCCACAGGACGCTTTCGCGCCAGCCCCCGGACCGACGGAACCTCGCGTGCACGATCCACTGTCCGCAGGCCGCCGGTTGGCGTCGCGCGCGATCGCCTGGCAGGCCACTGCCGCGGCGTTGACCGCGGTGCTCTTCCTCCCGCTCGGTGCGCGTGATGCGCTCGGGGCGGCGGTCGGCGGCGGTGCGGTGGTCGCGGCGGCTCTCGTGTCGATGCTCGTCGCCCTCGGCGGCGGCATTGGGCCGGCGGGCATCGCGATCGCGAAGCTCCTGTTGGGCATGGCGGCCAAGTGGGCCACGGTCGCCATCGTTCTTGTTCTCGGCCTCGCCCTCTGGCGCCTGCCCCCGTTGCCGCTTCTGGTCGGGGTGCTCGTGGCGACGGTGGCGGCCGTCCCGGCCCAACTTCTGAATCGATAGGTGTCTTCAGTGAGCGAGCAGACCGGTTCCGGCGGCGGCCTGAACGAGTACATCCAGCACCATCTCACCCAGAACACCATCCAGCTGGGCGGTGGCGGCTTCCACGTCGACACGTGGGTGGTCTCGCTGGTGCTCGGCCTGTTCTTCGTGGCGTGGTTCGGCTTCTTCGCGCGCCGCGCGACGGCCGGCGTGCCGGGCAAGGGCCAGGCCTTCGTCGAGCTGATCCTCGAATTCATCGACGGCCAGGTGAAGGACACCTTCCACGGCGACCGTCGCTCCATCACGCCGCTCGCGCTCACGATCTTCATGTGGGTCGTGATGATGAACGCGATGGACCTGCTCCCGCTCGACATGCCGGGCTGGATCGTCAAGACGACGCAGGGCGCGGAAGTCGCGCACCACACCTATTTCCGCTGGGTGCCGACCGCCGACCTCAACACGACGTTCGGCCTGTCGGTGCCGGTGTTCTTCATCATCCTCTACCACTCGATGAAGGCGAAGGGCATCGGCGGCTTCGGCAAGGAGCTGCTGACCGCGCCGTTCCACGCGCACGGCACCGGGATGAAGATCCTGCTCGCGCCGGCCAACCTCGGGCTCAACCTGATCGAGTACTGCGTCAAGCCGGTCAGCCTCGCGATGCGACTGTTCGGCAACATGTACGGCGGCGAGCTCGTCTTCATGCTCATCGCCGGCCTGCTGGGCGGCAGCCTGGTGATGTTCGTGCCGGGCGTGATCTTCAACGCCGCCTGGGCGCTGTTCCACATCCTGATCGTGCTGCTGCAGGCCTTCATCTTCATGATTCTCACCGTCGTCTACATCGCCGGCGCGTACGAGAGCCACTGATCCGTTTCCGCTGTCCGCGGTACCGCTCCACCCTTTCGCTCCACCCTTTCAAACCAACTTAAAACCGCAGGAGAAACACCATGGAATTCATCGCTCAGCTGCAGGGCATGACCGCGATCGCGATCGGCATGATGGTCGGCCTCGGCGCGATCGGCGCCTGCCTCGGCATCGCGCTGATGGGCGCGAAGTTCCTCGAGTCGGCCGCGCGCCAGCCGGAGCTGGTCCCGATGCTGCAGGGCCGCATGTTCCTGCTCGCCGGCCTGATCGACGCCGCGTTCATCATCGCGCTCGCCGTCGGCCTGCTGTTCGCGTTCGGCAACCCGCTGCTCGGCGCCGTCACGGCCGCCGCCAACGCGGGCTGATCGCCGGTCCTGCTTCAAGGCCGCCCGCAGTCGCGGGCGGCTGACCGGGCTCTTTCGCCCGAACTGCGATCACCGGAGCTGTCATGAATATCAACATGACCTTCTTTGGCCAGATGCTCACCTTCGCGGTGCTGATCTGGGTCACCATGAAGTTCATCTGGCCGCCGCTCAACGCGGCCATCGAGGAGCGTCAGCGCAAGATCGCTGAAGGCCTCGCCGCGGCTGACAACAGCCAGAAGGCCCTCGAGCAGGCGCAGACCAACGCCGATTCGGCGATCCGCGAGGCCCGCGTCAAGGCCAACGAGATCATCGAGCAGGCGCACCAGCGTGCGAACCAGATCATCGAGCAGGCGCATTCCGAGGCCGTCGGCGAAGCCAATCGCCAGAAGGACCTCGCGCAGGCCGAGATCGCCGCCGCCAGCAACCGGGCCCGCGAGGAGCTGCGTGCGCAGGTCGCGACGCTCGCCGTCGCCGGCGCCGAGAAGGTGATCCGCCGCGAGATCGATCCGAACGCCCACCGCGCGCTGCTCGACGAGCTGGCCGCCCAGCTCTGACGGAGATGCATCGATGAGCCAGGCTCTGACCCTCGCCCGTCCCTATGCCCGCGCCGCGTTCAACGCCGCGCGGGACGAAGGCCGCGTTGCCGCATGGTCGGACGCGCTGGCCTTCGCGGCCCGCGTGGCCGCCGACCCACAGGCCGGTGCCGCGATGAAGCATCCGCAGCTGACGCCGAACCTCGCGGCGCAGCTGCTGGTGCTGGACGCGAACGACGCCAGCTTCGTCCGCTTCGTCGAGATGCTCGCCGACAACCGCCGCCTCGAGCTGCTGCCCGAGATCGCCGGCCTGTTCGAGCAGCTGCGTGCCGAAGCCGAGCGCATCGTCAAGGCGCGCGTGCGCTCGGCGACCGCGCTGGGCGACGCCGACCTCGCCGCGATCCGCGACGGCCTGCGTCGCCGCTTCGGTCGCGAGGTCGAGCTGCAGACGGAGCTGGATCCGTCGCTGATCGGCGGTGCGGTCATCGAGGCCGGCGACGTCGTCATCGACGGCTCGGTCAAGGGCAAGCTCGAGCGCCTGCAGACGGCGCTCGCCGCGTAAGCCCACGAATTCATCTATCCCGGCGCCCGCGTCGGAACCAGGGAAACTCCCATGCAGAACACGCTCAACCCGTCCGAAATCAGCGAACTGATCAAGACCCGCATCGAGCAGGTCGGTCTGGCCGCCGAAGCCCGCAACGAAGGCACGGTCACGTCGGTCTCCGACGGCATCGTCCGCATCTTCGGCCTGGCCGACGTGATGCAGGGCGAGATGATCGAGCTGCCGGGCAACACGTTCGCGCTCGCGCTGAACCTCGAGCGCGACTCGGTCGGCGCCGTGGTGCTGGGCGACTACGAACACCTGCGCGAGGGCGCGGTGGCCAAGACCACCGGCCGCATCCTCGAAGTGCCGATCGGCACGCAGCTGCTCGGCCGCGTGGTCAACGCGCTGGGCGAGCCAATCGACGGCAAGGGCCCGCTGGGCGCCACGATGTCGGCGCCGGTCGAGCGTGTCGCGCCGGGCGTGATCTGGCGCAAGTCCGTCGACCAGCCGGTGCAGACCGGCTACAAGTCGGTCGACGCGATGATCCCGATCGGCCGCGGCCAGCGCGAGCTGATCATCGGCGACCGCCAGACCGGCAAGACCGCGATGGCCGTCGACGCGATCATCGCGCAGAAGGGCACCGGCATTAAGTGCATCTACGTCGCGATCGGCCAGAAGAACTCGACCGTCGCCAACGTCGTGCGCCGCCTGGAAGAGCAGGGCGCGCTCGCGCACACGATCGTCGTCGCCGCTACGGCATCGGAGTCGGCCGCGATGCAGTACATCGCGCCGTACGCCGGCTGCGCCATGGGCGAGTACTTCCTCGACCGCGGCGAAGACGCGCTGATCATCTACGACGACCTGTCCAAGCACGCCGTCGCCTACCGCCAGATCTCGCTCCTGCTGCGCCGTCCGCCGGGCCGCGAGGCGTATCCGGGCGACGTGTTCTACCTGCACTCCCGCCTGCTCGAGCGCGCCTCGCGCGTGTCCGAGGACTACGTCGAGAAGTTCACCAACGGCGAAGTGAAGGGCCAGACCGGCTCGCTGACCGCGCTGCCGATCATCGAGACGCAGGCGGGCGACGTGTCCGCGTTCGTCCCGACGAACGTCATCTCGATTACCGACGGCCAGATCTTCCTCGAGACCGACCTGTTCAACGCCGGCATCCGCCCGGCCGTGAACGCCGGTATCTCGGTCTCGCGCGTCGGTGGCGCCGCGCAGACCAAGATCATCAAGAAGCTCTCGGGCGGCATCCGCATCGCGCTCGCGCAGTACCGCGAGCTCGCGGCGTTCGCGCAGTTCGCGTCCGACCTCGACGAGGCGACCCGCAAGCAGCTCGAGCGCGGCCAGCGCGTCACCGAGCTGATGAAGCAGAAGCAGTACGCCCCGCTGCCGATCTCGCTGCAGGCGCTGTCGATCTACGCGGTCGACAAGGGCTACATGGACGACGTGCCGGTCTCGAAGATCGGCGCGTTCGAGGCCGGCCTGCACTCGCACTTCGTGAACACGCAGGGCGAGCTGGCCGACCGCGTCGCGCAGACGGGCGCGTGGGACGACTCGATCGAGGCCACCTTCAAGCAGGTGATCGCCGAGTTCAAGCAGACGGGCAGCTGGTAATCCCAGCCTCCCGCGCGGGCGTGGTGATCCACGCCCGCCGATCCCGGTAGCAGCAGACAAGCGAGCGAGAGATGGCAGGCGGACGCGAAATCAAATCCAAGATCAAGAGCGTGCAGAACACCCGCAAGGTGACGCGCGCGCTCGAGATGGTCTCCGCCTCGAAGATCCGCAAGGCGCAGGACCGCATGAAGACCTCGCGCCCCTACGCGCGGGTCATGAAGCAGGTGATCGGCCACCTCGCGCAGGCGAGCGGCGACTACCGGCATCCGTACATGGTCGAGCGTCCCGCCGTGAAGCGCGTGGCCTACGTGATCACCTCGAGCGATCGCGGCCTGGCCGGTGGCCTCAACAACAACATGTTCCGCAAGCTGGTCGGCGAGTTCCGCCGCTGGCAGGAGCAGGGCGTCGAGATCGACGTGGTCACGATCGGCCAGAAGGCGTCGGTGTTCTTCCGCCGCCTGAAGGTGAACCTGATCGCATCGGTGACGCACCTGGGCGACGTGCCGAAGCTCGAGCAGGTCGTCGGCGTGGTGAAGGTGGTGCTGGACGCGTACGAGGCCGGCGAAGTCGACCGCGTCTTCGTCTGCTACAACCACTTCGTCAACACGATGACGCAGCAGGCGTCGTTCGACCAGCTGCTGCCGCTGCCGGCGTCGAGCACGAAGGTCGCCTCGCACGACTGGGACTACATCTACGAGCCGGATGCACCGACGGTGCTCGACCACGTGCTCTCGCGCTACATCGAGGTGCTGGTCTACCAGGCCGTGCTCGAGAACGTGGCGTCGGAACACGCCGCGCGCATGGTCGCGATGAAGGCCGCGTCGGACAACGCGACCAAGCTCATCGGCACGCTCAACCTCGTCTACAACAAGGCCCGCCAGGCCGCGATCACCCAGGAAATCTCGGAGATCGTCGGCGGTGCCGCCGCGGTCTGACCGCACCCGCTGAGCGCGTCGCCCGCGCCCGCATCCAACGAATCGATTTGCCAAGGAAACAACCATGAACGCTCAGGTCACTCCCAGCACCACGGGCACCATCGTCCAGATCATCGGCGCGGTCGTCGACGTCGAGTTCCCGCGCGATGCGGTGCCGCGCGTGTACGACGCGCTGAAGGTCGAAGGCACGGCGATCACGCTGGAAGTCCAGCAGCAGCTCGGCGACGGCGTCGTGCGCACCATTGCGCTCGGCTCGACCGACGGCCTGAAGCGCAACCTCGTCGCGGTCAACACGGGCCGCGCGATCGCGGTGCCGGTCGGCGCCGGCACGCTCGGCCGCATCATGGACGTGCTCGGTCGCCCGATCGACGAAGCCGGCCCGGTACAGGCGTCGGACACGTGGGAAATCCACCGCGCCGCGCCGTCCTACGAGGACCAGTCCTCGGGCTCGGACCTGCTCGAGACCGGCATCAAGGTCATCGACCTGATGTGCCCCTTCGCCAAGGGCGGCAAGGTCGGCCTGTTCGGCGGCGCCGGCGTCGGCAAGACCGTCAACATGATGGAACTCATCAACAACATCGCGAAGGCGCACTCCGGCCTGTCGGTGTTCGCCGGCGTGGGTGAGCGCACCCGCGAGGGCAACGACTTCTACCACGAGATGAAGGACTCGAACGTCCTCGACAAGGTCGCGATGGTCTACGGCCAGATGAACGAGCCGCCGGGCAACCGCCTGCGCGTCGCGCTCACCGGCCTGACGATGGCGGAGTACTTCCGCGACGACATCGACCCGGCCACGGGCAAGGGCCGCGACATCCTGTTCTTCGTAGACAACATCTACCGCTACACGCTGGCCGGTACCGAAGTGTCGGCGCTGCTCGGCCGCATGCCGTCGGCCGTGGGCTACCAGCCGACGCTCGCCGAGGAAATGGGCGTGCTGCAGGAGCGCATCACCTCGACGAAGACCGGCTCGATCACCTCGATCCAGGCCGTCTACGTGCCCGCGGACGACCTGACCGACCCGTCGCCGGCGACCACGTTCGCCCACCTCGACGCCACCGTCGTGCTGTCGCGAAACATCGCCTCGCTGGGCATCTACCCGGCGGTCGATCCGCTCGACTCCACGTCGCGCCAGCTCGACCCGAACGTGATCGGCACCGAGCACTACGAGGTCGCGCGCAAGGTCCAGTCGACGCTCCAGAAGTACAAGGAGCTCAAGGACATCATCGCGATCCTCGGCATGGACGAGCTGTCGGAAGAGGACAAGCAGGCCGTGTCGCGCGCGCGCAAGATCGAGCGCTTCTTCTCGCAGCCGTTCCACGTGGCGGAAGTGTTCACCGGCTCGCCGGGCAAGTACGTCTCGCTCAAGGACACGATTCGCGGCTTCAAGATGATCGTCGAAGGCGAGGCGGACCACCTGCCGGAGCAGGCGTTCTACATGGTCGGCGGCATCGAGGAAGCCTTCGAGAAGGCCAAGAAGATCGCCGGCTGAGCCGACTGATCGACGCGGTGCCGGCCCGGCCGGCACCGATGCCCTCCGAACGAAGCGAGAAAGACATGGCCTCCACCATCCGTTGCGACATCGTCAGCGCCGAGCGTGAGATCTACAGCGGCGACGCCGAGCTGGTCGTCGCGACCGGCGAACTCGGCGAACTCGGCATCGCGCCGAAGCACGCGCCGCTGATCACGCGCCTGAAGCCGGGCAAGGTCGTGGTGACCCTGCCGGGCGGCCAGCACCTGGACTTCGCGATCTCCGGCGGCATCCTCGAGGTGCAGCCGAGCGTGGTGACGGTGCTCGCCGACACCGCGATCCGCGCCGACGAGATCGACGAGGCGGCGGTGCGCGCGGCGAAGGAAGAGGCCGAGCGCGTGCTGGCGAACAAGGATCCGAAGATGAGCCTCGAGGAGGCGCAGTCGCAGCTCGCCATGTCGCTGGCGCAGCTGTCGGCGCTGGAGCGCCTGCGCAAGAACCTCAAGCACTGAGGCTCGCCTCCGTGCAGCGACGACGCCGGCCTCGTGCCGGCGTTTTCGTTTGCGGACGATGCGGTGCGACGACGGGTCGCCATGCGCTCAGCCGCGGCGCTCGCGCACCGTGGCCACGGCGTAGGTCAGTCCGCCAACCAGTACCAGCCCGAGCGGCAAGGCGCCGGGCTCGCCTTCCACGGTGACCATGTAGCCGAGCAGCAGCAGGCCGAGGCCGAGGAGGGCCAGGGCGACGGCTTTCGTCGTGCGGGTCTTCGAGCGGGTCATGGCGGTTGTCCGGACGGGGATGGCGCGAGTCTGCGGCGCGCGCGTGTCGTGCGATTGCAGACTGTTTGAGGTGGGGATGAGGCGGACCGTGCGACTCAGGGCGCAAGTGCGGCGAGCAGTTCGCGATAGAGCGCGAGGTCGCGCGGCGAGAAGCAGCAGAACACGACGCGTTCGAGATGGAGCGCGTCGAACGCGGCGACCGTGCGCACCGCGAGGGGCGCGGCGAGTTTCGCGGGATAGCCGTAGATCCCGGTGCTGATCGACGGGAAGGCGATCGATACGCATCCCGCGGCATCGGCGAGCCGCAGGCACTCGCGGTAGCACGAGGCCAGCAGGTCGGGTTCACCGCGGTCGCCGCCGTGCCAGACCGGCCCGACGGCGTGGATGACGTGGCGCGCGGGCAGGCGATGGCCGGCGGTGATGCGCGCCTGGCCCGTCGCGCAACCGCCGAGCGTGCGGCATTCGTCGAGCAGGCCGGGCCCGGCCGCGCGGTGGATCGCGCCGTCGACGCCGCCACCGCCGAGCAGCCGCTCGTTCGCGGCGTTGACGATGGCATCGACGCGCAGCGTGGTGATGTCGGCCTGCAGGGCTTCGAGGTGCATGGCGGCGGTGGATCAGGCGGGGCGGGCGGGGCCCTTGAGTTCGATCAGGGTGCCGTCCGGATCGCGCAGGTACAGCGAAGGCCCGTCGCCCTGCGCGCCGAAGTTGTCGGTGGTGGGCGCCGGTACGTCGATGCCGTGCGCGGCGAGGTGCGCGCGGATCCTCCGGTCGTCGAACGGCTCGATGCGCAGGGCGACGTGGTCGACGTTGCGGCCGGTGTCGCCGGCGCGCGCGCCGGCCGGCCGGCCGAGGCGTCCGGCGACGTCGACGAGGTCGATCATGGACGCACCGGCCCGCAGGTGGACGAGGCCGAGGTCGCGTCGCTCGCGGGCGACCGTGCAGCCGAGGACATCGCGATAGAAACGCAGGCTGCGTTCGGGGTCGGCGACGCGCAGCACGACGTGGTCGATGCACTGCACTTCGAACGGGCGCATGCGAGGTCCTCGGGGGTATGCCTCGCCGCAGCATCGCGCGTGGCGGCCGCGTGGGCGAGTCATGCATGGATCGCCGCATTGCACGCGGTCTCGGCCGATGAGAGGCGGCCGTGCGACGTTGTCTCCGCACTGCATGCGACCGAGGTCGCCAGCGGCCATGAGACGACCGACGGCATCACGCGAGGACGATGTCTGTTAGTAATATTACTAACAGCATGAACCCTTCAGAGCCTGCCCCTGTCGCTCCACCTTCGCCGGAGACGGCGTGATGGGCGAGGTGCATGCGCTCGATGCCCTGCTGCGCGATCGCCCGATCTGGCGCGGTCGCGCGCCCGTCGCGGCGCCGCAGGAGGGCATCGCCACCGGGATTGCCGCGCTCGATGCGGTGCTGCCCGCGCAGGGCTGGGTGGCGGCTGGCCTCAACGAACTGCTGGTGCCCTGCGATGGCGTCGGCGAACTCGAACTGCTGTGGCCGGTGCTTGCGCGGGCGACCGTCGCCGACGGGCAGGTCGCGCTGATCACGCCCCCGTACCTGCCGTACGCGCCGGCCTGGCACGCGGCGGGGGTGCGGCTGGAGCGGCTGCACGTGGTGCGCGCCGATCCGCGCGAGGCGCTGTGGGCCGCGGAGCAGTGCATGCGCTCGGGCGCGTGCACGGCGGTGCTGTGCTGGCCGCAGACGGTGGACGACCGCGCACTGCGCCGCCTGCAGGTGGCGGCGGAGGCAGGCCAGTGCCACGGCTTCGCGATCCGGCCGCTGCAGGCCGCGCGCAATCCGTCGCCGTCGCCGTTGCGCATCGCGATCGAGCCCGGCCCCCCGCGCATGCTGCGCGTGCTGAAGTGCCGCGGCGCGAATCCGCCGTCGCGGCCGGTGCCGTTCCCGGCGGTGGGCTGAGCCGTGGGTCTGTCCGGCTCGACCGTTCCCCGGCACGCTCCTCGGCCCGTGGTGCGCCGACGCGCATGCCGCCTGCGGGCTGCGCCGGGCCTGCGATACGCGCGGGACGTGCGTTCCGCGCGCCGCATCGGGCACGTCCGCCTCCGACATTCGCGGGCCTAGCCGACATGCGCTGGGCCTGCATCTTCCTGCCGCAGCTCGCGCTGGACGGCCTGCTCCGGCGTCTCGACGATCCGGCGTCGCCGCTCGCGCTCGTGCACGGGCCCGTGCAACGGCGCACGCTGCTCGCGGTCAATGCCGCCGCGCGCGAGGCGGGACTGAAGCCGGGCATGACGATGGCCGCCGCGCAGGCGCTCGGCGTGCCGTGCCGCACCGTCGAGCACGATCCGCGCGCGGCCGAGCGCCTGCGCGAATTCCTCGCCGCCTGGGCCTATCGCTACAGCTCGCAGGTGAGCCTCGATCTCTCGCATGCGGTGGTGCTGGAGGCCTCGCAGAGCCGGCGCCTGTTCGGCGAATGGCCGCAGCTGGAACGCCGGTTGCGCGACGACCTCGTCGCGCTCGGCATCCGCCACCGCATCACCGCCGCGCCGAACCCGCATGCCGCGCGCATGCTCGCCAACGTGCACGACGGCCTCGCGGTCGATGCGCACGCGCTGCACAACGCGCTCGGCCAGCTGCCGATCGAGCGCGCGGGGCTGCCGCGCGACATCGTCGACGCCTTCCTGCGCATGGGCCTGCGCCGGCTGCGGCAGGTGCTCGCGTTGCCGCGCGAGAGCATGGTGCGACGCTTCCCGCCGTCGCTGGTCGCGCACCTCGACCGGCTCTGCGGCCACGATCCGACGCCATTGCAGTGGTATCGCCCGCCGGACCGCTTCGAGGCGCGCATCGAGTTCGAATACGACGTGGAATCGAGCCTCGCGCTGCTGTTCCCGCTGCGCCGGCTGACCCACGACCTCGCTACGTTCCTGTGCAGCCGCGACGGCGGCGTGCAGCGGTTCATGCTGGTGCTCGAGCACGAGCGTTGCGCGCCGACCGAAGTCGTCGTCGGCCTGCTCACGCCCGAGCGCGAGGCCTCGATCCTGTTCGAGCTGGCGCGCGGGCGCATCGAGAACGCACGGCTGCCGGCCGCCACGCGCGGCATGCGGCTCGTCGCGCAGGAACTGCCGCCGTTCGTGCCCGCCGCGCGCGACCTGTTCGAGACGCGCCCGCAGCAGGCGGTGCCGTGGACGCAGTTGCGCGAGCGCCTGCGCGCGCGGCTCGGCGACGAGGCGGTGCACGGGCTCGGCTGGCGCGCGGACCATCGCCCCGAGCAGGCGATGTCGGGTGCGACCGCCGTCGTGCCCGCGCAGGTGCCGAACGTGCCGCGCCCGGGTTGGCTGCTGCCGCGACCGATGCCGCTGCAGGACCGCTGCGTGCGCATCCTCGCCGGCCCCGAGCGCATCGAGAGCGGCTGGTGGGACGCGGACGACGTGCGTCGCGACTACTACCTCGTCGAGACCGCGCGCGGGCAACGCGTCTGGGCGTTCTGCCTGGTCGACGACGAACTGCCGGCGGCGCCGATGCCCGACCGGATGATGGTGCACGGATGGTTCGGATGAGGCCGGCGCGATGAACCGCATGCCCGCCTATGCCGAGCTGCACTGCCTGTCGTGCTTCAGCTTCCAGCGCGGCGCGTCGACCGCGAAGGAGCTGTTCGCGCGCGCGCGCCAGCAGGGCTACCGCGCGCTCGCGATCACCGACGAATGCACGCTGGCCGGCATCGTGCGCGCCTACCAGGCGGCGAAGGAATTCGAGGTGCCGCTCATCGTCGGCAGCGAGTTCCGGCTGGAGAACGGCCTGCGCTGCGTGCTGCTGGTGGAGGAGGCGCCGGGCTATGCCGCGCTCTGCGAACTGATCACGCAGGCGCGGCGGCGTGCGAAGAAGGGCGCGTACCGGTCGCTGCCGGACGATTTCGATCGTCCACTCGACGGCCTGCTCGCGCTGTGGCTGCCCGGGGAGGAACCCGACGAGGCGCAGGCACGCTGGCTGCAGTCGCGGTTTCCGCAGCGCACCTGGCTCGCCGTCGAGCTGCACCGCGGGCCCGACGACGCCGCGCGCCTGCAGCAGTTGCTGGTCAGCGCGAGTCGCCTCGGGATGCAGGCGGTCGCCAGCGGCGACGTGCACATGCACGTGCGCCGGCGTCGCGCATTGCAGGACACGATGACCGCGATCCGCCTGCGCCGACCGGTCGCCGAGGCCGGCTATGCGCTGTTCCCCAACGGCGAGCGCCACCTGCGCACGCGGCAGTCGCTCGTCTCGATCTATCCGGCCGCGCTGATGGAGGAATCGGCCCGCATCGCCGACCGCTGCCGCTTCAGCCTCGACCGCCTCGACTACCGCTATCCGCGCGAACTGGTGCCCGACGGCGAGACGCCCGCCACGCGGCTGCGTGCACTGGTCGAGGAGGGCTTCCGCTGGCGGTTTCCGCGCAGTGCCGATGCGGCCCCACCCGCGGATGCGTGTGGAACGCATGTGATCGCACCGGCGGCAGAGGAGTGCCGGCGCGACGACGTAGAAGACGGCATCGACCGGAAAAGCATCGTGGACCGGGTTTCGACGGACGCGCTCGCTCCGACGCCGATCCGCATGCCGACGTCGCCGTCCGCAGCGAACGACGACGTCGTTGCACAGGCCGGCGTGGGCGGTCCGACGCTCCCGTGCGCCACGGCGCACGCAGCGCGCATTGCGGAGCCCGATGCACCGTGGTTCGCGACACCCGAAGCGGCGCCGGACCTCCCCGGCAGCGGTGGCGTCGAAGCCTCGGCTCACGTGGGCGTGAACGAAGCCGCGATCGCACGGGCCACTGACGCAGGTGCGCTGCAGCTCACGGCAGTCAATGACGAATCGTGCGATTCCCCGTCCCGGCGGACTGGTATTTCGACGCCCGCATCCACGTCACCGGCCGTGCCCGGGAATCCGCACGACACGCCCGAGAACGCCCGCGCGACCCGCGCGCTGATCGAGAAGGAACTCGCGATCATCGGCGAGCTGAAGTACGACTCGTACTTCCTCACCGTGCACGACATCGTCCGCTTCGCACGCTCGCGCGGCATCCTCTGCCAGGGCCGCGGCTCGGCGGCGAATTCGTCGGTCTGCTACGCGCTCGGCATCACCGAACTGCGCCCCGGGCAGATCCAGATGCTGTTCGAGCGCTTCGTCTCGCGCGAACGCAACGAGCCGCCGGACATCGACGTCGACTTCGAGCACGAACGCCGCGAGGAGGTGCTGCAGTACATCTTCGACAAGTACGGCCGCGAACGCGCCGCGCTGACGGCCGTGGCGATCCAGTACCGCGGGCGCAGCGCCGTGCGCGACGTCGCCAAGGCGCTCGGCCTGCCGTCCGACCAGGTCGATGAGCTCGCGCGGACGATGGATCGCTGGACCGCGTCGGCGCCGATGCCCGAATACCTGCGCGAGCGCGGCTTCGATCCCGAGTCGCCGGTAATGCAGCGCCTGATCGTGCTGACCGAGCAGCTGATGGGCATGCCACGGCACCTCTCGCAGCATCCCGGCGGCTTCGTGATCTCCGAGCATCCGCTGTCGACGCTGGTGCCGGTGGAGAACGCGGCGATGGACGGCCGCACCATCATCCAGTGGGACAAGGACGACCTCGACGAGATGGGCCTGCTCAAGGTCGACTGCCTCGCGCTCGGCATGCTCACCTGCGTGCGCAAGACGGTGGAGCTGCTGCGCGCGAGCGGCCGCCGCGACATGACGGTGGCCGACATCCCCGCCGAATGCCCGAAGACGTACGCGATGATCCAGCCGGCCGACACGCTGGGCGTGTTCCAGATCGAATCGCGCGCGCAGATGGCGATGCTGCCGCGGCTCAAGCCCGCGACGTTCTACGACCTCGTGATCCAGGTGGCCATCGTGCGGCCGGGGCCGATCCAGGGCGACATGGTGCATCCCTACCTGCGTCGCCGCAGCGGCGAGGAGCCGGTGACGTACCCGTCCGAGCAGCTGCGCACCATCTTCGAACGCACCCTGGGCGTGCCGCTGTTCCAGGAGCAGGTGATGCAGCTCGCGATCGTCGCCGCCGGCTACACGCCGGGCGAGGCCGACCAGCTGCGGCGTTCGATGGCCGCGTGGAAGCGCCACGGCGGCATGGAGCACCATCGCCAGCGCATCGTCGAAGGCATGGGGAAGAACGGCTACAGCACGGAGTTCGCCGAGCGCGTCTTCGAGCAGATCAAGGGCTTCGGCAGCTATGGCTTTCCCGAGTCGCATGCCGCGAGCTTCGCGCTGATCACGTACACGAGCTGCTGGCTCAAGTGCCACGAGCCGGCCGCCTTCGCCGCCGCGCTGCTCAACTCGCAGCCGATGGGCTTCTATTCGGCGAGCCAGATCGTGCAGGACGCGCGCCGCCACGGCATCGAAGTGCGTCCCGTCGACCTCCGCTACAGCGGCTGGGACTGCTCACTCGAATTCCGCGGCGCAGCGGACGACCTGTCGACGCAGCCGGCGCTTCGCCTCGGCCTGCGCCAGGTCGACGGCCTGTCGGAAGCCTGCGCGCGCCGCATCGAGGCCGCGCGTGCGGACCGCATGTTCACCGACGCCACCGACCTCTGCCTGCGCGCGGAACTCGATCGCCGCGAGCGGGGCCTGCTCGCCGATGCGGGCGCGCTGAAGAGCCTGCTCGGCCATCGGCACAAGGCGCGCTGGGCGGTCGCCGGCGTGGAAGCGCAGCGTCCGCTGTTCGAGGCGTCGACGCCGGAGGCGTCGGTCGCCCTGCCGCTGCCGAGCGTGGAGGACGACGTGCGCACCGACTACGACACGCTGGGCCTCACGCTCGGCAGGCATCCGCTGTCGTTGCTACGAACGGCACTGACGAAGCGCCGCTGCACACGCTCGCGCGACCTCAAGGCGTTGCCCAACGGCCGCCGCGTGGCCTTCGCCGGCCTCGTCACCCTGCGCCAGCGCCCCGGTACCGCGAGCGGCGTGACGTTCCTGACGCTGGAGGACGAGGACGGGCTGGTGAACGCGGTGGTCTGGCGCCACGTCGCCGAGCAGTACCGCCGCACGCTGCTCGAGACGCGGCTGCTGGTGATCCACGGCCACGTCGAATCGCAGGACGGCGTGCAGCACGTGATCGCGAAACGGCTGGATAACCTCGATGCGCTGCTGGGCCCGCTGGCGACGACGTCGCGGGATTTCCATTGAGCGATCAGGCGATCGGGACCTCCGCGGCCGGTGCCGGCAACGACGCCAGTGCTTCGAAGAAGCCTGCATCGATGTGCACTTTGGACAGCCAACCGCGTCGGGTACCGGTAAGTACGCGCAGCATCTGTCCGCGTGCGACGGGCAGCCGCGAAAGCGGGTGGAACGTCAGGTCACGCAGCCGCGCCCAGCCGTCGCGCTCGGACTGGAACAGCGGCGTCAGTGCGCGACTCCAGAAGTGATAGGCCTGCAGATGCGAACGGCGACGGGCCGTATAGCCCGAAAGCGCAGCGTCCAGTGGCGCCGAAGCGCGGAGCGCATCGCGCAGCGCCAATGCATCCAGCAGCGCCATGTTCACGCCCTGGCCCAGCTGGGGACTCATCGCATGTGCGGAATCGCCGAGCAGCACGGCGATTCCGCGCCACCAGTTGTGATGCACGGTGTCGCGATAACGCGCCTGCGACATGCAACCCGGTGCATCCATGCCTTCGAGCGTCGACAGAGCCTCCGGCCAGACGCGTGCAACGTCCTCGCGCCATGTGCCCGCATCGGTGTCCACGCGATCGAGTTCCGTCGTGGGCACGCTCCAGAAGAAGCTGAGGCGCGGCGTCGCATCGCCCGGCCGCGTGCCCACAGGCAGCAATCCCGCCATGCGACGCGCGCCCACGTACCGCTGGCGGAGCACGCTGGCGTGCGGCCAGCCCTGTGCGGGCACCAGACACCACTGTGCTCCCCAGTCGTACGGGCGGTCGAGCCGCGCGCTCGCGACCTTGCCGCGCAGCCCGGACGCTGCACCGTCGGCCACCACCACGAGATCGAACCCGCCATGTCGCCGGCCGAGCTGATCGACGACGGCTCCGGACTCGACATCGACGTCGACGATCCGCGTTCCCGCGTGTAGGCAGCGCCGCTCCGTCCACGCGTCGTCGAGCAACTCGAAGAGCGCCCCGCGCTGCAGGCCGAGACCGAACAGCCGCCCGTCGAGGTCCGCGTAACGCATGTCCATCACCGGGCGACCCGCGGGCGTCTCGCCATACAGCGACGCGATCCGTCGTCCGTGTCGCAGCGCAGGCTCCAGAAGTCCGAGCGACCACAGCACCGCCTGCCCGATCGGCTGAAGCAGGAAGCCGGCCCCCACGGGTCCTGGCGAGGGCGCGCGTTCGAAGACCTCGACGCGATGCCCGTCGCGCGACAGCAGTACCGCCGCTGCCTGCCCGCCGGTGCCATAGCCCACCACCGCGACCCTGAGTGACTTCGCCATCACGCTGCCCGTTCCGTCGGCGCATTCTAGGCAGGGGTGGCGGCCCCGCGTGCCGCGCGAGGGGATCGTGACGTCAGCCCATTACAGATTCACCTTCGCCATCCCGTCCGCCGGATAGCGCGTGCCGGCGACCGGATGCGCGGCCAGGACGGCGTCGATGCGCGCGAGCTCGTCGGCGTCGAGCGACAGGAACGCCGCCTGCGCATTCTCGTCGAGGCGCTCGATCTTGCGCGTGCCGGGGATCGGCACGATGTCGTCGCCCTGTGCGAGCAGCCAGGCGAGCGCGAGCTGCGCCGGGGTGCAGCCGCGCGACTGGGCGAGCGCCTTCACCGCATCGACGAGCGCCTGGTTGAGCGCGGCGTTGGCGTCCTGGAAGCGCGGGTGGTTGCGACGCGCATCGTTCGCCGCGAGGCCGTCCGCCGGCGGCAGGGCGCCGGTCAAGAAGCCGCGGCCGAGCGGGCTGTAGGGCACGAAGCCGATGCCGAGTTCGCGGCACGCCGGCAGGATCTCCGCCTCGACGTCGCGCGACCACAGCGAGTACTCGCTCTGCAGCGCGGTAATCGGATGCACGGCATGCGCACGACGGAGCGTCGCCGCCGACGCCTCGGACAGGCCCAGGTGCCGCACCTTGCCCGCCTCGACCAGCCGCGCCATCGCACCGACGGTGTCCTCGATCGGCACCCCGGGATCGACGCGGTGCTGGTAGTAGAGGTCGATCGTCTCGATGCCGAGCCGCTTCAGGCTGGCATCGCAGGCCTCGGCGACGTAGGCGGG
Organism: Lysobacter xanthus; assembly: GCF_047159895.1. Classification (NCBI taxonomy): domain Bacteria; kingdom Pseudomonadati; phylum Pseudomonadota; class Gammaproteobacteria; order Lysobacterales; family Lysobacteraceae; genus Lysobacter; species Lysobacter xanthus. The sequence goes on along the minus strand of NZ_BAAGAB020000001.1, from coordinate 535 downwards.
CGAGCCGTCGACACGCAGCAGGCGGCCGTCCGGTGCACGCACGTTGCCGAACTTGGTCGCCAGCACGATCTCGTCGCGCCGCGTCGCCAGTACGTTCGACAGCAGCACCTCGTTGCGGCCGACGCCGTACATGTCGGCGGTGTCGAGGAAATCGATGCCCCGGTCCAGCGCATGGTTGAGTACGCGCAGGTTCGCCGCGTCCTCGCTGGGGCCGTAGAAGTCGGACATGCCCATGCAGCCGAGGCCGAGGGCGGAGACGGTCAGGCCGGCGCCGAGGCGGCGGCGCGGAAAGGCGGTCGACATCGAAAGGCCTCCGGAAAGGGGCCTTAAGCTAGCGCGTCCGCCGTGATCGGTGCGAGCGACGGAGCTGCCGCGGCGGCCATGTCCTCGCGGACGATCGCTTCCAGCGCCGCGAAGCAGCGGGCGTCGACGGCGGTGCCGACGTGCTCGCGCATGATCTCCAGCGTGCGTTCGGGCGCGGTCGCGCCGCGATACGGCCGCTCCGCGGTGATCGCATCGAAGATGTCGGCGGTGG